>CAUJKL010000097.1 GCA_963204995.1 Planctomycetota bacterium
CCGTTAATGTCATTCCCCGCTCGAACAGCCGGGCTGCGATTCTCCGGCGAGTCTCAAGCACTTCGGGACTTCCTGATGGTCTCATACACTTATTCTAGCGCATCATCACCGCATTTCCATTAACTATGTAAGACTCAGTAATTCAAAGCGGCAAATTCGTTCGTGACTCACGTGTCGCTTTGCTAGTTCGCCGTCGCTGCTCTCGTTCGTCCGCTTTGCGTTTTGGCTTATCGAGCATCCGTAGCTGCGATCGCCGATGGCAATAAGGCAAGTTCCGCAGCATCCATTCTGAGAATCGGAAAGCGAACGATTGCTATCGGCTGCCAGAGTTCCACAGCGCAGCCTGACAAATATCTGTAACGCTATTCGCTTTAACTCACGTGGACGCAATCGAGCAACTCAATTTGTCCGATCAGCGTCTGAAGCATCCCGAGTGGTTGAGGGCGTCAAATCGTTGGAGTTTCACAGCGTGTGAGACTCGGTTCGCCGCCTTAAGTAAGTCGCGCGGTCCATCGCGGCGCGATCGTTCTCACGCGCGAACGGCACGCGATCTCCAAAGGAGAATTGTCATGTTTCGAGTTTCTTCAAGTCGAAGAATTGTTGCATACGGTCAGTCGTTGGCGATTGCATTTATGCTCCTGAATGGTGAAGGCACACCGGCTGCGGAAACGCCATTGTTCGACGATCTGGGGCGTGTCACCCAATCGCTGATGGCGTCCGCGATCAGCATCAAACAAGTCGATTCGAGAGGCGGCATGGGACTCTACAAAGGAGGGAACTCCTTGTTTGGCGCCACGTTCCAAGTTCGTCAGTCTCGCGATGTAACAACGGAGTTGCGCGGGGGCATAGCATATGTCCTTCTGGGTGACGGTGATTGGCGAGCAAGTGACGTCGATGTGAGCATCACGGATTCCACGGGCCGTACCGTCGCTGCGGACACGCTGGTAGACAACGAGCCCATCGTCCAATTCCGACCCTCGACAACAGGAAAATACACCCTGCGATGTCAGCTCATTCAGGTGCATCCGGGAAACGACAGCAGTTTTTGTTCAATGGCGCTGATGGAAGAAGACGGGTACAGCGTTCCGGGCGGAAACCTGGGGCAAGTCTTGGCTCAGATTGTGGGCGCAAGTTTGTCTGCCGGTCGCTCCGAATCCGGGATCGTGCGAATCGTCGATCACACCAAAGCCTGGGCAGTGTTCGGCGGCGTGCAGTCGTCATATCCGGCGAACAGTATGTCTAATTTCTCCCTCAACCCGGGACAGTATGTTCTCGTTTCCGTCGGCGACGTTAACACCCTCGATCTGGATAACCAGATTCGCGATGGCGAAGATCGCATTGTCGGACAGGACACGGCCTCCGACAGGTTTCCGATCACCAAATTTGTGGTGGAGTCCTCGAACCAGAATCGACTCACCGCGAGGACAATGCTCGCCAACAGCACGGGAGCATCGTTCACGCTCTCCGCGCTACTGCGGGTCGATGTCGCGAGCACCGCCACCACGTCGCACAGACCATAACAGCGCCCATGCCACATCAGGTATGCGCTAATGCTCAGCGTCAATTTCACAGCGATTGCGACGGCGTCTTTCGCGCCGTTGCCATCGTTTTTAGTTCTCATAAGTAAATCGAGAGGAATACTATGCAATCGATTATTCTTTGTGCCGTTGCAACTTTGGGTATGCTGGTCGTCATGACATTTTGCTTGGGTATCACTTATGTGATCAGCAAGGTGTCGATCGGTTTGACGCCGATCGTTGCCGTGAACGCTGTCTGCTACCTCGTGTTCAATCGGGATCCGATGGATGTCAGTGCGCCATCGGTCGCGGAGATTATCGCCGAAGTCGGGCTCGTGGCTTCGCTCGTCATGGTCAACCTCCTCTCCTGGCACGGCGGACTTGAGCATGCGCTTCGGGAGTAAGCCACGAGCGTGAAGCCTTGCACTCGCGCCGGGTGACATATTCCAACTCAAGGTGCGCAGTCGTTCGCGGACTGACAATTGAGTGGCACAGAACGATACTGTCGGAAACATAAGGCTAAAGTGGGCGGCTCGGAGTAACGCCAGTTAACGGTTTGCGAAAACCTCGCTGTGCGCGGGTCTCCCGACCCTGCACAAGTTGTGGACCGAAGGTCTCCTTCTCCCGTCACCCGAACGAACACGGCCCAATGCGGTTCAAGAAAGCTACGGCCAACGTAGTGTGGGAGACCTGCGGTCGGTGGTTTCGGCGAGGTCGGGAGACCTGCGCCGAGCGCGAGGTTTACGAGTTACGAGTGGATCACCACCGTCTTCATCTCGGTCATCTCTTCGATCGCGTATTTGGGGCCTTCTTTGCCCATGCCGCTTTCTTTGAGACCGCCGTAGGGCATCAAGTCCGCTCGCCACATTGGGCCCCAGTTGATATGGATGTTGCCGCTGTCGACTTGCCGAGCGAATTTTACGGCGGCGTCGATGTCTTGCGTAAAGATGCCGGCACTCAGACCGAAGCGTGAATCGTTGGCCAAGGCGATGGCTTCGTCGATGTTCGCGGCTCGAGTGACACCGACTGCCGGACCGAACAATTCGTCACGGCTGATCCGCATGTCGGGACGAACATCGGCCAGCACGGTTGGTGCGACGACGGCTCCACTGCGACTGCCGCCACAAATCAATCGAGCGCCTTGCGAGATCGCTTCGTCGATGCTGTGACTCACACGCTCGGCATCGCTTTCGCGAACCATCGGTCCCATCTTCGTGCCTGACCCCAGTTGGTCGCCGACTGCAATCGATTCGATACGGGGGCGGAGGACTTCCAGGAAATCGTCATAGATCTTGTCGACCGCGATCACGCGTTGCGCCGAGATGCAGACCTGCCCGGCGTTGGCAAAGCCGCTGGCCGCGGTGGCTTCGACGACTTTGGCCAGATCGGCGTCGTGCATCACGATCAACGGGCTATTCGAGCCGAGCTCCATCGTCACTCGCTTCAAACCGGCAACTTGGCAGATATGGCGACCAACGTCAGCACTGCCTGTGAAGCTGATTTTGCGAACTCGTTCGTCACGACAAAGTGCATCGCCCACCGTTTTACCCGAGCCCGTGATGCAGTTGATCGCGAGTGGCGGCAAGCCGGCTTCGAGAAGAATCTCGACCAGCTTTAATGCGGACAAAGGCGTATCGCTGGCGGGTTTGACGATAATCGAATTGCCCGCCGCGAGGGCAGGGCCGACTTTGTGACAAACAAGATTCAACGGGAAGTTGAACGGAGTGATGGCCACGATCACTCCGCAAGGCACTCGCAGCGTGAAGCCAAGTTTTCCCACGGCTCCCGGCGCACCGTCGAGTGGCAGGACTTCGCCCGTCAGTCGCTTGGCCTCTTCCGCAGAGACTTCGATCGTAGTGGCAGAGCGGCTGGCTTCGAAGACGCCTTCGCCGAGTACTTTGCCCTCTTCCAAGCTGATCGTGCGACCGAGGTCGGCTTGGCGTTCGACCATCAAGTCCGCCGCCCGTCGCAAGATCTTGAAACGATCGTACGCCGGCAGATTACGCATGATCTCGGCACCACGCACGGCACCCGCGATGGCGGCTTCCACATCCTCGGCGGTCGCTTTGGGGACGGTGTCGACCAAACTGCCATCGAACGGATTCAGCACTTCGATCTTTTGATCGCGGTCAACCCACTGGCCATTGATAAACATTTTCATGATGTGATTCCTGTAGAGTAGCAAGCTGCCAGCTTGTTAGCTGGGGCGAAGTAAGCTCACAAGCGGGAAGCTTGTGGCTACGAGACATACCAATTCTTCAGTGTTGTGAGATCGCGTTTCATCGCCGCGAGATTCTCGGTCGTACTGCCGTCGGGCAAGTACTCGACATGCACGGAGATCGGGCCGGTAAAGTTTGTCTTCCGCAGCTGCGTGAAAAAACTCTTATCGACTCGACCTTCGCCGAGCGGCACGTTCTCCGGCTTCTTGCCATCCCACACAAAGTCCTTGACGTACACGGCACCGAGATGAGGCCTTGCCTCGTTGAACTGAACCGGCCACGAAAGACCGGCTTCGTCCGTGGCGTGGCGAATGTCAAAGGCGATTCCCAATTCATCGGTCGAGTAGTCGCGGAATAATTCGTGCAGATCCCAGATCGTGGCTCCCACGGCATAGGCACCAGAGTGATTCTGGTAGACCGCAGCAATTCCGAGCTCGCGATTCATCGCGGCCAAATCCTTGATGACCGGACGCAGCTCGACGAGTTGTTCCGAAACGGATCGCTGGAGATCGTAACGATAGTACTCCATGCGGTATCGCTTGATGCCCAGCGAAGCAGCGGTACGCAACACGCTTTCCGTGTGCGGTTGATCGATGCGGTTAATGCTCGACGCCATCACGGTGATTTCGAGACCGTGTTTCTTGAGAGCTTCGACCAACTTGGGCAACTCGTCCGGAACTTGTTCGGGTAGAATTTGCCCCTTGTCTCGAATGGTCGCTTCAATGCCGTCGAAGCCCGCCTCGGCGATCGATGCGGCGAGTTTGTCGTAGCTGAGCGATTGGACGAATTTAACGAACGCACAGATTTTGTTGGCTGGTGCCGAGTTGGCCGCTTTTACGGGCCGAGTGAAGGCCACTGCGGCGGCTCCCGCAGCACCGGCAAGCAGCGTTCGACGTGAGAATTCTGAGACTTGGTCTGGTGTCGGCATGATCGTTTCTCGTTTCGGATTGTCAGCTAGCATCGATTTGCTACGATAACATCCTCGCGATTGAAAGTCGCCCCCGTCTGTCGCTGTATCTCGCCTCGAATTGGAAGGAACCGCCATGCCCCCCGAGCAAGTTGCCGAACTGTTTGAACGCAAGCAGCAAATCCGCGAACAAGCCCACACCAACCGCAAGGCTCAAGAGAGCAAGGACGAGTTGAGCCGCGAGATCGTGGCCCGTTTCATGGCCTTGCCCGAGTATGCCGCCGCCACGACGGTCATGTTCTATGTCGACGTCCGCACCGAGGTGCGAACACGCCAGGATCTGTCGACCGCTCTTGCCAGTGGGAAACGGGTCGTTGTGCCCTACTGTGTCGATGGCGAGTTGGAATTGTTCCTACTCGAAGACATGGACGAATTGGAATTGGGGATGTACCGCATCCTCGAACCCAAGCAAGAATTGAGAACGGTGATTGAGAAACGCGTCGAGGTTGACGAGTTAGATCTGATCATGGTGCCAGGCGTTGCATTCGATGTTCGAGGTGCTCGCACCGGTCACGGCAAGGGCTATTACGACAAACTGCTGGAACACGCGCGGGCCGACACGCCGCTGGTCGCGTTGGCATTCGAGTGCCAGATGTTTGAAGAGATCCCGGTCGAAGAGCACGACGTGTTTATGGACAAGGTCGTGACGGAGAAGGCTGTTTACGCGGGGCGAGGCCGGCGGGTGTGAGGAATGGGGAATGGGGAATGGGGAATGGGGAATGGGGAATGGGGAATGGAGAATGGGGAATGACCAATGACGAGTGGCCAATGACGATTGTTGAAGATACGTACGCGGAAGCGTTCAAGAGCCTATACGCCGAGGTCTTAGTGACAGCGCGCGATCACAAGTGGCTGGAATATGCCGTGAATGCGGCTACCGGCCATGCGTCGAGCACCATCATGTGCGATTGCGAAGCTGGCATCGACCGGTTTGTCGGCCCCGGCGGCGACGGGAGCTTCGAGACGCCGGACGGCCGCCCCGGCGCGATCGTTCAGTTTCATGTGCCCCGCTTTCGCAAGGACCGTGTCCGCGCGTTAGAGAAGGCCATGCTCACACGAATTAGCCAGAACGTGCTGACTTGTCCAACGGCAGCTTGCTTCAACCTGCTCGATACCGATCCTTACTTCAAACTCGGCCGCAAGATCGCTTACTTCGGCGACGGCTACGAGAAGGTTGAGCAACGCAATGGTCGCGAGATGTGGGTGCTGCCCACGATGGGCGGCGAGTTTACGATTGACCGGCGATTCGGCTACACCGAAGGAATCATGGGAGGCAACTTGTGGTTCATGGGCCAGACCGAAGAAGCCGCGATCGAAGCAGCGGAAGCGGCGGCACACGCGGTCGACGCAACGCCCGGCGTCATCACGACGTTTCCCGGCGGTGTTGCGGCGAGTGCGTCGAAGGCCGGCAGCCGCTACTCGTTCCTGTTCGCCAGCACCTACGAGAAGTATTGTCCGACGCTAAAGCAACAGCTGGGCGAGGAATCGTGTGTGCCAGACGGAGTGACTTCGATCATGGAGATCATCATCAACGGCCGCGATCTCGAGACAGTCGCCGAGGCGACCTATAACGCGATTGACGCCTGTCGGGACACGCCTGGGCTGGTGAAAGTATCGGCAGGCAACTACGACGGCCGACTGGGCAAGAGTTTTATCTACCTGCACCGCAAGGATCAGGTTCCATCGACTGCCTAGGGGCAATTCTCGTTTTTTTTGGACTGCGGCGACTTGTCGCCGCTTTCCCCCTTGGATCACGCGGGGCTTTGAGAAGATGTCGTTGGAGTCGATTTAGTCCGCTCCATCTCGCCCGGATATCGAAAGGCGAAAAATGGGAAAGCTGTGACAAGTCCCAGCACTCCAAATGCGCATCGGCTTTCCGATCACCCCCCCACCCAAGATCAGTAGAAGTGTTGTCCCCCTGTCGCTGCGCCGGGAGGCGATTGGGACGCTTTAGACTTTGGCCGCTACGTCGTGTCAATTGCGGGCGAAGCATCCAACCAGAACGGTCTGTCCGTCGCCGCAGCCGAGTTAGGCGAGTTCTCGGTTCGCGTAGCTAACCCTTCGGTGATCTACGTGACAGCGTTCGCAGACGCGGTCGATGCGAACATCGGAGATGGGATTTGCGCTGCGGTAGGTAGATGGTAGCTGCACGCTACGCGCGGCGATGCAAGAAGCCAACACCGCCTCCCCTGCGACACGCACGTTGATACTGGATGACGGCAACTATCGGAAGGAAAAGTCGACGGGCGGACGGTACGCCTGCGGTATCGGCTGTTGTTTGTGTGGAGCGAAGCCAAAGCGAAAGAAGAAGGGAAGACCCGCGAGCGGCACCTGGGGAAGGTCCGCGAGGAGTTTGAGAAGATCACCAAGAACCTCAACAAGTACAGTCTTGTGACGCGTGAAAAAATCGTCGAGCGGCTGGAGAGCGCGAAGAACAAATCTGCGGTGGGGCGTTTCTTCCGTTACACGCCGAACTGCCGGAAGGGGCAGTTTAGCTTGTCTTGGGACATCGACGAGGAATCGTTGGCCCGCGAGAAGCAACTGGAGGGCGTCTACCTGATCAAGACGGATCTTGCCAAGGGAGAATATCCGCCCGCCCAAGTACTTGCGGAATACAAGGAGCAGATTCACGTGGAGCGTCGGATCGGGGACATGAAAGGTCCGTTGGCGATTGCTCCGATGTGGCTGGAAAAACCCGCGCGGATTGCGGGTCTGATGCAGATTCTGCTGTGGTCGTTGACGGTGTTATCGCTGATGGAACGGGATGTGCGTCGCAGCTTAAAGGGTAAACCGATGTACGGGATCTATCCGGAGAACCGTCCCAGTCGGGCACCGACGGGTCGCGGCATTCTTGAATGTTTGGAAGAGCTGAGCATTGTGATCATGAAGCACAAAGGTGAAACGCGTCGCCGTCTTGAGGACCTGTCGCCCGTGCAACGGCAGTTGGTCAAGATGATGGGGATCCCGCCGGACAGCCTAACCGCCTTCAAGCGGAGGTGTTGCCAGACATCACGTAACGAGGCCGGCAGCCACCGGTCGCAAACTTAAATTTTGGCGTGTGGAATGTGAGTAGCTACCATGTTCGGAATGGCATTGTCGTCGGTTGTTGATACTGACGCTCACTCTAAAACTAACGGTTGCCAGCCGAACGATGCTCCGTTTTCTGACGCACGGTTCGCCAAGTTGTCGCTACAATTCGATTTGTTTCGAGCTTCCACGATCGAGCCCGGTGAGGCGAGGATGAAGGACGACGTCAAAGAATCGCTAGAAGACACCATTGGCTACGAACCGCCGATCCACAAACGTGTGCTGCTTGATACGGCCGAGTTCCAAGCGGACTCGCGATCGCGGTATACGTTGACGCGGGTGCAAGGCCAAGGCGGGCTGGGGCAGGTTTGGCTGGCACTCGATGGAACGCTGGGACGTGAAGTGGCGCTGAAGGAGATTCGGCCCGATCGGCACTCCGATGAGCGAACCGTCAAGCGGTTGCTAAAGGAGGCGCAGATCACTGGGCAGTTGGAACATCCCAATATCGTTCCCGTTTACGAACTGGCGCGAACGGAGAACGACAAGCCTTTCTATACGATGCGGTTTCTGCGCGGGCAACCACTCGACCACCGCATCAAGGTGTACCACGCGAAACGCAACCACGGTCCACATGATGCCTTGGAGTTGCGACAGCTGCTGACGATCTTCGCCAGCGTGTGCCAGGCCATTGCGTATGCACATGCGCGGGGCGTCGTCCATCGCGATCTCAAACCGCACAATGTCATGCTGGGTGACTTTGGCGAAGTGATGGTGATCGACTGGGGACTTGCCAAACTTGTGAGCGACAGAGCACAGGATGACAACCAGCGAATCGTCGAAGTTAGTGCCGATACAGATCTTGCCGCGACTCGCGAAGGGAATCTCATGGGCTCGCCTGCGTACATGGCACCGGAACAAGCCAACGGGCAAGTTAGCTTGCTCGACGAGCGAACGGACATTTACGGGCTCGGCGCGATTCTGTTCGCGATCCTGGCAGGTCTCGCGCCGCATCGAAGCTCGCAAACGGGCAACACCGCCAGGGACACGAGAAGCCTGATTCGGCAAATCACTGAAGGCCCGACACCCCACGCTCGCAACGTGGACACGTACACGCCCAAGCCGCTGGCGGCGATTTGTGCAAAGGCGATGGCGAAAGAACGCGCGGAGCGATATGGATCGGCGGCGGAGCTGGCGGCCGATGTCGAACGCTGGCTGGCAGACGAGCCGGTGTCGGTATACACGGACGCTTGGAGCGATCGTGCCGCACGCTGGTTGCGTCGCCACCGCACGTGGGCCCAGGCGGCCGCGTTGAGTCTCGTAACGGTGACGCTGGTCGCGACTGCGGCAACCGTGTTGATTTCGCAAGCGAAAGGGAGACTTGCCGCAGCTCTCACATCGGAAGCGATCGCGCACCGGGAAACGGAACGGGCCTTGGTGGCGGAAAGCCAAGCACTGCAAGCCGAGCGGGACGCGTTGCTGGCCGAACGGCTCGCCAAAGCCGAAGCGACGCGGCGGTTCAAGGAGGCGCGCGATACGATTGACAAGTCGCTGATGGAAGTGAGCGAGGCATTGCAGTATTTTCCGGGCGTCGAGCCGGCGCGTCGCGAGTTGCTCGAACGAGCTGCCGGTGACTACGAACGTTTTGCAGCGGAAAAGAGTGACGATCCGGAATTGAAGTTGGAAGCAGGCCGCGCGCGATTGGGGCTCGGTGATGTGCGCCGACTTCTCCTGCAACATGACGAAGCAGAGGCAGCCTATCGAGCGGCGGAGCAGTTGTTTCGTGAGTTGTCGGATACGGTGCCGCAGAACGGCGAATACCGCTTTCAGTTGGCGAACGCGCACGCCCGACTTGGCGTGTTGTTCACGGCGACCGGCGAACACGATGATGCTCAGCGGTACTTTCTATTGGCACGAGAAGCTCTCGACTCGCTCATTGCGAACGACGAAGACAATGCTCGTTTTCGCTCGGAGCAAGCCAAGTTCTTGATCAATCACGCGTTGCTACACAACAAAGTCAATGACTTCGATTCGGCGCGACGATTACTTGAACAGGCAGAACAATCGCTGTCCGGCGTGCCGGGAGCAGCCGACGATATAGACGTCCTGGCCCTGCTGGCAAAAGCTCGCGGTGAGTTGGGCCAGCAGCTCGTCATGCTCGGACGAACGCAGGACGCGGTCGATAGGCTCCAGTCGGCGGTCAACACTTACGGCTTGCTGGTCACCGATCACCCGCCCTATCTCGAAGGCCTTACGTCCGCTCGGATCAGTCTGGCCAATGCATATCGCACGTTAGGA
>CAUJKL010000098.1 GCA_963204995.1 Planctomycetota bacterium
CAACGACATGCAAAGCGGCTGTGCCTTGCTCCCGCAGATCGATCCCCCTGTACGGTCCGAAGCACAGCAGCGAAGCTAGGCATCGTGCGATCAATTATTGTCGTAGCGAAACTCGTCAAGAGTTTCGGCCACCCGCAATTCCGAAAGTCTTGACGACTTTCGCTACAGCCAAATCGGACACTTAATTTCCCGCACGAAGCTAAGTTCGAGTTTCGCACTTTTTTTGGACTGCGGTGACTTGTCACCGCTTTGCTCTCCAGTGCGAAGCACTTTTTCAGCATCACCGCAACTTACATCGGATAGCGAATAATTGGCTCCAAGTCGAAAAATACCAAAGCGGCGATGAATCGTCGCACTCCAAAAAGTGCAAAATTCGAACTAAGCAAGCCCGAGGCATTGTTCGCCGCTTGCCGGAACATTCGGTTGTGATGGCGGACTCGGGGTTCGGAATTCTCAGTGTGGCCTACCAGAGCACGCAGCCCGAGATCAAGATCACGCTTCACCAAGTCGCGTTGGACGATGGAAATTATTTGACCGCATCAACGATCCGTCCGAGGTGTCGTTGAGATGGTTATACTACTGAGCGTCACATACACGCGTCTATTAGAAACCCATCGACAGCAATGGTTCAAAGGCGAAGGATCGATCAGACCTCTCAGCCGCGACAACTCGAGGCGCGTTCCCCAGCTTGTCGACTTTCCAGGCATGGATCTTTCCCTCGACGTCCCGGGTATAGAGCCGGCGATCTGATCCGAAGACCAGTCCGGTAACCTGGCACTCGTGGCCGCGAAATCGTCCGACTCGTTCGCCGGAAGTGGCCGTGTAGAGTTCAACAGTATGTGAATCGGTCGCCGTTGCCAAGTATCGGCCGTCGGGGGAAAAGATGGGAGGCAGCGCGACGAGCACGACCGAATGTGAATTGTCGCAGCGAACTAATTCACTGTCGGCGAAGTTCCACGTATGTACGACGCCGTTGCCGACGATGAATCTGGCAAGCTGTGCATCCGGTGACAGGACGACTCCCCTGACGTTAGCACCCACCGAGGGAACGGACGCGATTTGCAGGCCCGTCCTTGTTTCCCAGAGGCGGGCAATCTCGCCCCCGCTATACGACAACAACCGTGCGGAATCATCCGAAAACGATAGTAACGCCCCGTACTCCCAATCATCGACGGACCATGTATGTAACAACTCGCCAGTGAGCGTTTTCAGAAGACAGACCGATTCGGGGCCTGCTGCCGCAATGTATTCGCCGTTTGGCGAAATGATCAGACTCGCAAATCCTCCTGGAACCCCACGGTAAAGAAGTTGTACGGAACGTTTCAAGCGGATTTCACTCGACTCGATATCCGAAGCGACGTGGCAAACATAAATCGAGCCATCATCGCATCCGAACGCAATCGCATCGCCGTCCCGTGCCATCGACACACAACTGGGAGCAAAGCGACTGAGACCAAGCGGCATTGCCGTATGTTCTTCGAGGTCGTGCAAGACGAGGTCTGACTCAAACGAGTCGTTGGCCGATTTCCGAGTCGACCGAACGCAAGTCACACCGTATCGATCATTGGCAGAGGCAGAAATATCGCTGAGGAATGTTCGCCACACGGCCGACTTTGGTGTGTACTCCACGCCAACAAGCCAAAGCGTCGCGCATTCCACCGCCGCGAGCAAGATCAACCCCACGAAGGCACCGCACGACCACGTCGCGAAAAGGGCGAACCGCCCCGACGCTCGTTTGATGAACCGGATGTACCTGTTTGACTCCATGATGGTCCTACCTAGGCAAATGTGAGATAGCACAGTAGTACCAATTGAAAGGCCGCGAGAGCGCCCGCAGTCAGCATGCCGAGTTCCTCGCGATATTGATACAGAGTAACTAAAGTCGCACACACCACTGCGGTTCCTGCGAGTTTCATCAGCACGAATAGCCAGACTTCGCCTTCTTGCCACTTAATGAGCCAGCGCCCCAGGGGATTTCGTTCTACCTGGCCGATTACATCGTCGTTCAAGACCACAAGCATCGCATCGTGTACGGAAACGACGGCAATACATAGGCAACAGGCGGCAAAGAGCAAGTCCCTCCGACTCCAGTAGCCGAGCAAGCGGCTCGGGGTTTTGAATAGCATCATGGCTGGCCTTCCCGCAATTCGGTATGCACGTGGGCACGTTTAACCGCTCTGGGAGCAGCAACCGATCAGCCTGGATTCTATGGGTATCTACAGCGGAAGTCAGTTGCGTTTTGGTATCCAATTGTATCATTGTGTAGTCGCAGACCGCGTTGTGGGTGGCCGCGGGTGCGTTACTCAGGCTTGTGGCGCAGAATCTCCAGTCGGCCACGTCGTTCGAATACGACAGCCGCCGAGCGGGCTGGTTAGTACTTCGACGCTGCCGCCGTGTTGCGTTACGATTCGCTTCACGAGCGCGAGCCCCAGACCGGTGCCGCCCTGGGCCGATCCGTTCTCCAGCCGCACGAACGGTTCGAATACTCGTTCACGCTCAGCTTCTGGGATGCCTCTGCCATCGTCGTCGACGTCCACGACGACGAACTCACCCACTGACGAGGCGTCAACTTTAACACGACTCTTCGCATATCGCCCCGCATTGCTCAATAGGTTGCTCAGGGCGCGTTGAAACCCAGTTCGGTCAGCGAAAACGACATTCTCATCGCTCGCGATCTTGTCGCTCAGCTCGAATATCACCGAAGGATGAAGGCCGGCGTGCTTCGGCACCAACACATCCAGAGATTCTCGCAACGCGATTTGCTCGCGGTTCAGCTTGGGGTCCATCGTTTCGATGCGCACGTAGCTCAGCAATTCGCCGACCAAATCGTCCAGTTCTTCGGTGGCGGCATCGAGGGATTCGAGGCGTTGCTGACGTTCGTCGGCATCCTTCGCTGTTTCAATCAAGTCGATGGCGAAACGCATGCGAGATAACGGTGTCCGCAGTTCATGCGAGACAGCTTGCAGCAACTCGCGCTGCGTCCGCACCAGAGTCTCGGTGCGCTCTGCCATGTTGTTGAATGCTTGCGCGAGAGGTTTGGCCGCCCGCACGCGGCGCTCGTCCACACGGGCACTCAAATTGCCGCTCGCGATTGACTTGGCGGCGTTTTCCACGCGACGCAATTGCAATACGACGGGCCGCAGTAGTAAGGCGATCGCCAACGCGGCAGGAAGCAGCACGTACGCCAATGTCGTCGTCGCCGCTTTCTGTTCGAATTTCTCGAAGCTCGGAAACGGCCCGCAACGGATAAGTTCGGCGCTACCCGGAATCGGTGTGGCAGCAAACCAACGATCTTCGTCCTGCTGGAAGAAGACGACGTCCTTGCCGCTGGCGATTTGCTGTTGTGCTTGGCCTGTCAGTTGAACACTAACGACCACTCCAATTGGAAACTCGAACTGTCGCTGCATTTCGATCAACAACTGTTGCCGCTTATCAGACGGAGCCTCTGCCAGCTTTGCAGCGGCCAACCGCATCCAGCCACCGATCGACTCTTCGATCGCCAGCAGTTCGTAGTTCGGAAATGGCCCCAGGCTGACGACTTCGGAGCTGCCGACTAATGCCGCGACGACGACTTCTCGCTTCCCTTCCGGGACGTAATAGACGACATCGTCGCCACTGGCTAGTCGTTGCTGGACGGACGTGGGCAGGCGATCGAGCGGTACGAGCGCGATGGGGTAATCGAAACGGTCTTGAAGTTGCTTTAATACCTGATCGCGATCTGCGGGCGCTGTCGCACTAAGTTCACTGGCGACAAGCCGCGCTCCACCGCCGTGCGCTTCTTCAAACACTCGTGAACGATCCGCCTGGGCACGTTGATTCCAAACTTGTCCGTGGATGTACCAGGCGGCAAACAGAACGGCCAGCACGCCGAGATAGAGACCGATGAACAGCCGTGTCATGGTTCCACGGCCAGGATATAGCCGACTCCACGCACGGATTTAATGCGTTTCGGTTTCGCCGGATCGTCGCCGACCTTTTTTCGCAGACGAGAGATTCGTAAATCGATCGAGCGATCCAGTCCGTCGAACTTCATGCCGTGGATGTGCTGATAAATGTCGTTGCGGCTGAGCGCTCGGCCAGCGTTGTCGGCGAGAAAATGGAGCAGCTCGAACTCGGCGGTGGTGAGATCCAACTCGACGCCTTCCAGTTCGACGACTCGTCGCGAAGCATCGACGAGCAGCGCGCCGACTTGAATTGGCTGGCTGGGCTCGCCGACGGGGTCAGGCGTAACGCGACGCAAGTGCGTCCGCAGCCGCGCGAGTAAAGCTCGCGGTCGCACGGGCTTCGCCATGTAGTCGTCGGCACCGACTTCGAGACCGAGCACTTCGTCGACTTCTTCCCCGCGCGCCGTGAGCATGATGATCGCACCGGAGTACTTCGCTCGCACCTCGCGGCACACGGTCAGGCCGTCAAGCCCCGGCAGGTTCACGTCGAGGATGACGATATCGGGGTTCTCGTCGATGATGCGATTGACCGACGCGTCGCCTCGTCCTTCGACGGCGACCTCGAAACCATTTGACGTGAGGAAATCCGCGACCATCGCCGCGAGCGGTGCGTCGTCTTCGACCAGCAGAATTCGATAGGGTGGAGTTTCGTTCATCATTCGTGGCGCAACGCTTCGATCGGATCCATATAGGCGGCTTGCCGAGCCGGGTAGACTCCGAAGATCAGTCCGACTCCCAGTGAAATAAACAATGACAGTGCAATCGACCACGGGGCGATACGCGGCTCGAGTGTATACACGATCGGCGGCAACAGGTCGGGCGACATCATCGTCACACCGACGCGCAGGGCTCGAAACAACGGGCCGCACATCAGGCCAAACAGGACACCGAGCAAACCGCCGCTCGCGGTCAAGACGACGGTTTCCGTGAGGAACTGTTGGATGATGTGTTTTCGAGTCGCTCCCAAAGCCCGACGAATGCCGATCTCGCGAGTACGTTCGGTCACGGTGGCCAGCATAATGTTCATAATGCCGATACCGCCGACGAACAATGAAATGCCGGCGATGACGACCAGCAGCACATTGAACATGGCGCGAGTGCGTTCCGCTTGTGCCAACAACTCTTTCGGGATCACCACGGCGTAGTCTTCCGTAGCGTGATACTTCTTCAACAGCATCTCGATGACTCCCGCGGTCTCGTCAACATCTTCGATGTCAGCAACCTTCACCGTGATCTGGCTCAACTCCACTTGCTCACCCGTGAAATTGAAGCCCGATCCACTTCGCGTCATGACCAGGTCGCCGACTCGATCGCGCAGAGTCTCGATGGGTATGTAGGCATCGAGATTGTACTCGCGGGAATCGAGGCTGCCTCCAATTGCGGCGGAAGCAGTGCGCGGTTTTGTCTGTCCGATCACAACATAGAACTCGCTGCCCACCCAAATCGTTTGACCGATTGGATTCTCGAACGGAAACAGCTTCTTCGCCGTTCCTTCCGCGAGAACCACGACGTTCTCGCCGCGATCGCGCGGCGTGAGCCAGCGGCCGCGTGCAATTTCCAGCCGGTTCATCTCCAAGTACTGTTCCGAGCAGCCAACCAACTTCGCGTCGGCGGCATTATTCCCGCGTCGCAAGTCGAAACGCAGCTCGCGCATCGGCACCGCGCTCTCGATGCTCGGAATGTTCGACAGGATTCGTTGATAGTCGGCTCGCAGCAAGCCGTATGTTTGGACTCGCGAGCTGTCCGTGCCGTCGTTGCCCGTCTTCGTGTTCTTGCTGCGTACGATGATGTTCGTCGCACCAAGCTCCTTGATCTGTTGCTGTGCGCGATAGCTGACGCCTTCCCCCATCGCGACCAACCAGATGACCGTCGTCGTGCCGATGAAGATGCCTAGCGCGGCCAGTCCGGCCCGCATCTTCTGCAGCAGCAGGCTCTTTAAGCCCAGCTGAACGGTTTGAAGGAAGGAGTTTTGCACGCTTGTCCCGGTCTATCGCTTACTTCGAATCGTCAGTGTCTTCGGCTGTTGCTGGCTTCGACTCGCCGGAAGGTGTGTCTTCGGCGGGCTTCTCGCTTGACGTCTCGTCACCCGACTCTGCCGCTTCATCGGTGTCGGTTAGCGACTTCACTGCATCGAGCGGCTTGAGCGCCGCCTTCTGTGCTTCATCAATGAAAGCGAGCGGATTAAGAACGACCTCGTCACCCTCTTTCACTCCGGCCTTCACCACAATGAACTGGTCATTGCTATCGCCGAGTTGCAGCGAACGTCGTTGCTGGCCTGTCGGCGTCTTGACCCAGCAGTAATATTCTTTCTCGGTTTCCACGACCGCCGCCACTGGAATCGTCGGTACACCCATGTACTCCGCGAGAACGATCTCGACTCCGGCGCTCATCCCGGGCTTCAATCCTTCGGGCGAAGCGATCTGGATGATCGTGTCGTACTTGACGACGTTGCCGGTCCACCAGCCCGCTGGTTTGGTAATCGAGGCGACGGTATCAACGTTTCCGTCGATCGTCAGATCTTGAAGCGCGATCTTGGCAGGCATGCCCGGTTTGACGCGATCCACCTTCGATTCGTGAATCCCGACTTTGACTTGCATCTTGGAAAGGTCGGGGATGATCAGCAGCACTTGATCTTGCCGAACGGTCGCACCTTCTTCGATGTCGGGGGTTTCCTTCCACGCCGCAGCCGACGGATGAATCACCATGCCGCTGGACTGGGCCAAGATCACACAGTTCTCAAGCTGTTGTTCCTCGCGATTGAGGCGGGCTGTTTCCAAATCGAGAGACGCCGTGCGTGCAGCCAACGTGGCCTCCGCTGCCCTCAGCGTACTGCGCAGCTCCTGGAGATTCTTTTCCTTGGTGTACTTTTCCAACGCATTCAATCGCTTCTGAGTCAACTCGAGCGTTTTCTGTGCCGACTCGACCGCAAACACTTCGCCTTCCAACTGCAGCATCGTGACGAGCCCTCGCGCAACCATGCGTTTCGTGGACGCATACGACAGCTGAGCCGTCTTCAAGGCCTGCTCCGCAACAAAGATCTCGTTCTCGATCGTGTTTCGTTCCTCTTCGTAGGTGCTTTCCAAGTACTCAGTGATGTTCGTCTTGGCGACGGCTACATCGCTCTCGCTGATGATCTTGTTGGCCAGCGCGGTTTCGTACACGATCTTTTGCGCGCTGATGTTGTCTTCGATCGTGGATGGGTCGAGCCTAACCACTTCGTCGCCTGGCTTTACTACCGTGCCGGCTTCGATTACCCAGAGGACGGTGGCCGCGCCTCGGACCTTACATTTGATCTCGGTGTTGTTCGAGCTCTCTAGCGTTCCTTGTTCGGTGACCGTCACCCGCAGGTTACCGCGAGTGATCGTGTGCGTCAGTTTCGGGCCGGACTCCTCGGGTTTGAAGGATGTTACGATCAGCGGAACCGCGATCGCGATGATGACGACAATGACGAGAAAGGCCAGGCCACGCCGCCACCAGCGACCCGGTCGAGGTGCATCCTCCGGAAACGAGTCAAACGAGCGGCGAGCAATCGCCGTTTCGGTCTGGCGATTAGTGACGCGAGCTTTCGGCTGGATATCGGTTGTCATGTTCATAATCCGCTGGACTGGCGGCAATGTAGAACAGTTGTCTCAACTGTTCGCCGGGCAATTGGGAACACTTGCCCTACTCTAGAGGTCGCTCCAACGTGAGGGCACCGTAGCCGCAATTCCCAGCTTCGACATTCTAACCTCGAAACATGGCCAGGGGTGTTGCATTTCCGTATCCGAGTGTATCTGTTCGTAACAAGCACGCCGAATCAGGCGTTACTTCCTGTCAACCGCCACGAATGAGATGAACGATGTGCCAACGATTGCATGGTCTTTGCTTGGCCATTGTGACACTTTCCACCTGTGCTGCTGTTAACGCTCAGCAAAACGACCTCCGTCAGGAAGCGTCGAGCGCGATGCGGAAGGCGGCGACTTACTATCGTGAGCACGTCGCGTCACACGGCGGCTACGTCTATCACTATTCACTCGATCTTCGCCAGCGTTGGGGCGAGGGGGTCGCAACGGTCGACCAGATCTGGGTCCAGCCGCCCGGGACACCGACGGTTGGACTGGCGTTCTTGCGAGCCTACTCGGCGACGGGCGAAAAGTATTATCTCGATGCCGCGACTGATGCGGCTGTCGCCGTAGCCTACGGACAATTGAAGTCCGGCGGTTGGACGAATAGCGTTGATTTTAATCCCAGCAGCAAGCTCGTGGCCGAGTATCGTAACGGCAAGGGACGCGGCCGAAACAATTCGTCGCTGGACGACGGTCAGACTCAGTCGGCCATTCGCTTGATGATTCACGTCGACAAAGCTCTCGACTTCAAGCACAAAGCAATTCACGAAAGTGCGCAAGTCGCGCTTGATGCGCTGCTGAAGGCTCAGTATCCGAACGGCGGATTTCCACAGGTTTGGACTGGGCCTGTCGAACCGCAGGCTGTCTTGCGGGCGAACTATCCCGATTACGACTGGCGAACGGAAGGACGCATCAAAAACTATTGGGACATGTACACGCTGAACGACAACGTGACCGGCTATGTCGCCGACACATTGCTCGACGCGCATCGGATCTACGGCGACGAGCGTTATCTGCAAGCGCTGATAAAGTTGGGCGACTTCCTACGGCTGGCCCAGATGCCCGAGCCGCAACCGGGATGGGCTCAGCAGTACAACTACAAGATGCAACCAATCTGGGCGCGGAAGTTCGAGCCGCCGGGTGTGTCTGGCGACGAGACACAAGAAGTTCTCGAAACGCTGATGAAGATCGCTCAAGCGACGGGCGATCGAAAGTATCTCGAACCGATTCCGGCTGCACTGGCTTGGCTACAGCGTTCGGCATTGCCGGACGGACAAGTCGCTCGCTACTACGAGTTGAAGACCAACCGCCCGCTCTACATGTCGCGTCGTGGCGATGACTACTCGCTGACGTACGACGACTCGAATTTACCGGACCACTATGGTTGGAAGACTGCGTCTCGCGTGAGTGAGATCACCAAGCAATACAAGTCGATTGCCGCCGCGAGTCCGCCGGTCCTGGTAAGCACAGCGGGTATTCCAACCGAGCAAGAAGTGCGGCGCGTCATTAGCGACCTTGACGAGCAGGGGCGCTGGGTGAGCACTTATCGCGGCGAGCGACTTGTGGGTCAGGCCAAGATCGCGGAGAACTCGCCCTATCTCTCCAGCCAAGTGTTTAGCGACAACTTGACGTTACTGAGCGCCTTTCTACAAAGTACGTCGCGTCGCTGAGCGATGATTAACTCAGCGTTCGATCCACTCGGCATCGACGATCGTGCTGGCATGACCGTGCCGGGACGTGTCTTCAACCGTTTTCCCTTGGCCAGCATCAAACACGTGTAACGCTCACGAACTCACGCAGGCAGGCCGACCACCGGAGTGCGGTTGATCGAACTATTGAGTCTGACTTAGTTAATGGAAAATAATCCGGATTCGGTACAATTGGAGCATGAGACCAACAGGAAGCCCCGAAACGCTCGAAGCCCGTCGAATAATCGCGGCCAGGCTCTTCGAGAGGGGTATGTCGTTGACGGAAGTGGCTGCGATTGTGGGCTCCAGCGTGTCATCGGCACATCGTTGGAGGAAATCGTGGAAGCACGGCAGCAAGCTACGGTCCAAGCCTCATTCGGGAAGAACGCCCAAATTGTCGGTGCATCAACGAAGCGAATTGGTCGCCGCACTGACTCGCGGTACGCGGTATTGGGGATATGCGCCGGATGGCTGGAGCGGACCGTTGGTGCGGGACGTGATACAGCGACTATTCGGCGTGGAGTTTCATCCGGAATATGTGCCGCGGTTGCTGCATCAACTCGGCTGGAGTCCACAGAAGCCGGAGCGGCGCGCCCGCGAACGAAACGAGGCGGACATCGCCCGCTGGCGTCGCGAAACTTGGCCGCGACTAAAAAAAGAGCCTTGAGCGGCAAGCTAGCTTGGTTTTTCTCGATGAAAGTGGGTATCTTCTGCAACCGTTGCGGCGACGCGTATGGGCACCGACCGGCCACACGCCCCTTCAGCGTGCCTGGGATCGACGCGATCGCATCACTACGATCGCCGCCATTACCCGCGCTCCGTGGGCGCTGCGGTTGGGGATGTACTACGAATTGTTGGATCACAACGCGCGGACTGCGGATTTCGTTCGGTTCGTGCGCGAAGTCCATGAGCACTTGCGGCGAGCCGTCATACTGGTATGGGATCGTTTGCCTGCTCATCGTTCCGCCGCACGAAGATTGCTTGAAGGCGGCACCACTTGGCTCCAGGTCGAATGGCTTCCGCCGTACGCGCCCGACCTTGATCCTGTGGAAGCTGTTTGGAATCAATCCAAGTACGGGGCGTTGGCCAACGTCATTCCCGAGGACATCCACGATCTGCACTCCAAATTGGATCACGTCTTGGACACCTTTCGGCATGAGCCCAACCGCCTTCACGCGTTCTTTGACGCAGCTCACCTAATCTTATAAGACATTTCCATTAACTAAGTCAGACTCAATAA
>CAUJKL010000099.1 GCA_963204995.1 Planctomycetota bacterium
GAGTTGTGTCAGCCCTATCGGGCTTGTCACACCAATCACGAAGAGACGGTTTAAAGATGGTGAAAGGCTGTCGCACATGTCGGGAATCTATTTCGGGACTGTTCCCTAGTTGACTATGACCTTCGATATTCCTGGGAGTAGCGATACTAAATGTGTCGCCCATTCAGGGCTTCGATACGCACTTGGCAATCGATCCGGGGCCTTACGGCACCCGGCAGGCGTTGTGCGGACCCTTCGGGCCCAAGACGCGAAACGACTGTTGAATACAAGCCGCAAGTTGATCGTACACGTTCGAAGAGTTAACCGAAGTAGCAACGCTCTCGAACAACCGGGCATTAGTCAGATCGACAATTCGGAATAGATACTTCGCGCCGTGTTATCGCCATCGAGTGGGACGACCAGCGGGGACGCGACCCCCGCGTCTGAGTCCGATTCAGTCAGAGCACGTTGTGTTTTGCCTTGGTCGACATCTGTCATTGTGAATGCCGAAGGTTGCGTTGGCTGCGAATTCTGATCCTGTTGGCGAACTCTTTCCAGAACGATATTCATGTCATCGGCAAGCTCCGTCCAGTAATCGCCCGGACGGAGCGAGAACGTCGGCGGCGATTCACCAGCAGCAAGCTCTCGCATCACTCGTTGCATTCGCACCATCGGCCCGGCAAAGCGATTGCTCAATCGCAAGCAATCGAGCATTACCAGCGGAAGTAAGAGAACGGATCCGAGCAAGGCCGGCCCACAGTTGAGCCATAACTGCGTAAACAGCTCGGTAGAAGTTTCGGGTTCCTTGGTAAAGATGATCCAGCATACTGCGATGAGCGTCACGGAAAACAAGCAATAAAACCAGTAGATGGTCGTGTGCGCCAACAATGCGCCTTGAATTTTGCGGTCGGCAAAGAGTTTATGTCGTCGTTTCTCGGTCGGCATCGTTTCTGTCCTCATCACAAAACTGGCAGCTTTCCAGTCCTCGCGCATCCGAGCCCCGCGCGATACGACTCTGTGCAACCGTAGCACGCGGTTTACGCCAGACATACCGATTTCATCCAGACCTGAGAAAAAATGACCGTTGCTATTTGACAAGCAGCAAATATCGACCTATTTGTTTTAATGCACATCTAGTTTTTTCTCGTCCGCGGAACTCAGGCAGAGTTCCTCGACAAAGGCAAACCGGTCGCGAGGCCGGGGCGCAAAGCCATGGGTCTCAACTGTGAGATCGCCAGGCCGCCGAAAGGAAGCATCCGTTCCACCAATGCCGTAGTGGTGTCGCGCACTTTGAGTGCCCGATGCTCACACGCGCTAACTCATCGCCTGAGGTTGTCCCTATGAAGACGATCGTGCGCCACAACTCGCGCCACACATGCCGTGTGCAAGCGCATCGTCGCGGCACGACGCTCGTCGAATTCGCGATGGTGCTCCCCGTCTTCTTCACGTTCGTCTTCGGCATCGTCGAGTATGGTCGCTTACAGCTCGTCTCGAACATGCTGACATCGGCTTGCCGAAACGGTGCAAGACTGGGTTCCGCAGAAAACGTCACGACGGCTGATGCGATGGCACACGTCACAGGCATCTTGTCGGCAGCACTCGATCCAGCAGATCTGACCGTGATTGTGAAAGACGCAAGTGTCTTTGACACCGCCGGTCCGTATCCGGCGACGGCTGCGGACTATACCGCACTGACAGACGCCGAATTGGACGACATCCAACCAAGGCGGTTGTTTCTGGTGCGTGCCTCGATTGCGTACAACGACATCGCTTTGTTTCCGTTCTCTGTGTTGGACGGTGTTCAGTTAAGCGGTCAAGCTGTGATGCGACACGAATAGAATCCACTCCCAAGGTGCAGTCATGAGATCACAACCACGTAAATCACACGAGAAGCGACGCGGGACAGCAGCCGTCGAGTTTGCCATCATTGCACCCCTGTTCGTCACGATTGTGCTCGGAGTGTCGGTGGCCAGTCGCTTGTTCGAGGCCCAGAATCACTTGGCCGTTGCCGTTCGAGAGGGTGCTCGTCTGGCGGCGATGGATCGATCGGGAATGTTGGCGGAAGGGCAAACGACAAACTCCAAGATCGCCAGCGACGTCGCTAACTACCTGACCGCCAGTGGGCTTCCGGGAGATCAAGCGAATGTGTTCGTTGTCGATCCGACGAATCATACGACGACGTTCGACTTGGACGATCCGGCGAACGACTTGCAGTTGTTCGAGGTTCGTGTCGAGTTACCTTACTCCGCGCTGTCGGGTGCGGGTGGGTCGAACGCGAGCGATTGGAATTTAGCCGCCAAAATCGTATTCCGAAACGCACGGGCCGCGATTGTTCAGTAGTCGACACGCACAGGGCAGTTTGCAGATTTATCAGAGAGCAGCAGGAGCAGTCACATGAGGCACTTCGTCAAGCATCTATCGTCACGAGTCGCGAAACGGCGTGATCCGTCGTCCAGGCGAGGCGTGGTCTCCGTTTTGTCCGCGTTTCTTCTCGTCGGCGTCTTTGCCTTCGTGGCATTCGCCGTCGATACGGGGCTGATGACACTGACACAGACGGAGATGCAAAACGCCGTCGATGCCGCTGCACTGGCCGCTTCGCAGGAGATCACCGGGGCCATCTATGATGCCGGACAAGGCGGGGGCGATGCGACGGTCGATGCCAATTCCATCGCCGTCGTCAACGCTCGAGAGATGGCGGCGGAAGTCGCCGGACTCAACGGTGTCTACGTCGATCCGAACCAAGACGTGGCCTTTGGAAAGCGGTCCTACGACGCAGCCACCGGCACATGGCCAATTGAATGGGGTGTTGAGCCTTATAACGTGGTGAAGGTCTCGGCACGACGCGACAATACCGACACCACCCAACCCGATGGAAGGCTGCAACTGTCGTTCGGTTGGGCCGTTGGTCGGTCGTCGGTAGAGGTGGTCACTACGGCAACGGCGTTTGTCGAAGCCCGCGATATCGCGTTGGTACTCGACTTCTCGGCATCGATGAACGATGACAGCTCGATGACTTCCTTTAGCTCGCTGGGACAATCAAACGTCGAAGCATCCTTAGACGCCATGTGGAACTCGCTGGTGACTGCGAATCCGAAGTGGCCCGGCACGACGACGTCGAAGTTCCCCGCGACGGGATTCGGTGGCATTAACAGCTACTATGGTACCTACGTCTCAAGCAGCACCACCTCCTCGATCTACAGCAGTCTGGACTTAAACGATACGGTGGGCGGAGCCGTTAAGTATCCGTTTCCGCAAGCCGGTCGATACAGCAGCGGACTGCCCAAGACGAAGCCCAGCAACTCCACGAGTCAGAGCTTGTGGTATGGCTATATCAACTACGTCAAGAACCTAAGTGGTACATACAAGAAGCGCTACGGCTACCGCACGCTGATGGACTATCTGCAAGATCAACGGTATGGCAGCGACAAATCCGAAGACCTTTGGCGGACGAAGCATTATCCGTTCAATGGCGTGAAAGCGGGAGCTTCGTTGTTTCTGAGCTTCCTCACCGATCTCGACTTCGGCGATGAAGTGGGTCTCGTCAGCTATGGCGGCTACTCACAAGTCGAGACGGTCCTCAACGACGGCGATGCCTTTGTGGATATAAGTTCCGATCCGATCACAGGCGTTTATTCCGATATCGATACAATCCAGACCCACAAGCAAGCGGGGCACTACGACGGCTGGACGGGAATGGGTTACGGCATCAAGGATGCGAAAGAGATGCTGATCGGCGACCCGAGCGATCCCTCCAACAATGGGTACGCCCGATACGGTGCGCGACCGACGATGATCATTATGACCGACGGACAGACGAACCAAGGCCCGGGCAATTGGAGTCTTCCCAGCGGCTGGGATTGGTCGGATTGGACGGACTACGACGGTGATGGCGATTCCGATTACTCCACCAGTGACAAGAAGAAGCAGTACGCGTTTTGGGAAGCAACCGAAGCCATTCAGCAGGGTGTCACCATCCACACGATGAGCGTGGGAGTTGATGCCGACCGGGATTTGATGGAGGCGATCGCTTTTGCCGGGAACGGCGTGTGGATGAATGTTCCTGGCGGGACGACAGTCGCCCAAATGGAATCGGAGCTGATGGATGCCTTCCGTCAGATCGCGGCGAAAGTTCCACCCGCAAAACTCATCTACGGCACGACAAACTAACGATGCGAATTCAACGAAAGCACCCCACCGCGTGGGCGGCCGCAGACGACCCCATGATGCCTTGCAATTGTGTTATGCAGTAATCGCGTCTGCCCACAACAAGATCCTCGAAGTTTAACCCTGCTTCGAGGATCTTTCTTTTTTCTAGTATCCGAGTTCGTCCCCGACACCATCGAAGGCAAGCGACCAGGCAGTTGCCAACTCGTCGATCGGCTCGCGCTTTGCCGCCTCCATTGCCTTTGGTGCGGGTGCCGAGGCACCAACGACAGCAACAATCCTTTGTCATCGCGATCGTCGCGGCTGCTGCAGCACTAGCCGGCTTGGCAGGCGGGTTCGTGCTGGTTGTTTGTTGTCCAAAGAGCACTGGCAGAGCCAGTGGCACCCCCAATTCTTTGCATTGACGATGCACTCGCCATCGCCGATTACTTGGGGCGAGCCGCGTTTAGGACACCGGTCAATTCATTGACCAGGCCCGGCGACAAGTACTTGCCGAGCGCCTCGCGTAATTTGGCGTAGAGCTGATCGATGCGCGCCTGTACCGATGCCACCGGCGAGACGATCTGTAGGTTTTGTTGTACGTCGAGTTGCCGCACCAAGTCGTTTCGCGTGGGCAGCTGTTTGATCTCTTCGAGCAGCTCTTGTGCTTCTTTCCACTTGGCAATCTGTTCCTCGCCCTTTAACGCAGCCATTTCGCCGATCCGCAGCATGAACCGAGCTTTCAGGATCTCGCGTTGTGCTTCGAGATCCATCAGTTGCCCTTGAATGCCTTTAACGAATCCTTCCGCTTGGAGACGAGGAGCGTCGTCCGGAACACTAGCGGTAAGCATCGTCTCCAATCCTGGCACCATTGGCAATCTCGCCAACAACTGGGCGCCATTTTTTAGGTAAACGATCCTGAGCGGCGTGTCACTCTGCCCGATCTCTATAGTTCCGTTCCAATCCGTCCGACCGAGCAACTCGGCCGGGTCTCCCGCGGCCTTTGGCGTGTCTGCTTTTTTCGATGCGTCAGGCTTCGCTTTCGCATCGGGTGCGGGGGGCGGCACCGCAGCTGCGGCGGTGTCGCCTTCGGTTCCGTCGCTCTTCGCGTCTTCGCTCGGGGGCGAGGTTTCTGCTGGTGCGTCCGGCTCGGCGGGCGGGTCCGGCTCGGGAGCCTTGGCATAGATCTCCAGTCCCGGCATCGGGTACGGCACATCGTCACGCTTCAACGCGCGGCTCATCACTCGCAAAGTCGTCGTTTCGCCGGTCGCCTTGACCTTCAGGGCATATTTTTCCTTGCGTGCGCTCGGCTTGCCCGTGACCGGATTGGGTTTGCCTGACCACACCCGGCATGTCATCAAGTACGGGTTCGTTTCGTCGGGAGTCTGAACCTGCAGGAACGTCCATTCAATAGGGATGATCGCCGTCGGCAAACCGGCGCGGTCATTGTTTCGTTGGATCGGCAGCAAGATATCATCCATTCCAACGTAGCAAGGGGAAGCCTGGTCGAAGACTAATCCGCCAGCCCGGATACGAACAATCGCCGACTTCGCGGTTCCTTCTTCGAGCCGGGTGATGGCGCGAAACGAAGTCGAAACGGCCTCGAAGCAGACGATATCCAACAGCTCTGGTTGCCGAACGACACGTCGCACCGTCGCACCGTAGAGACGCGTGCGACAATCCAATTCAGTTGCCTCTAGTTGGAACTCACGTGGGTTAACGCGAATCGTCAGAACAATGATCTTGTCGTTCTTCAGCGACTCGGGAGCGACAGCATCCAGAACTTCCGGTGTGATAAGCCTGACGTCGATCAACGCGCTCGAACGCAGATCGGCGGGCGGTTCGATGATTTCGGCATCCCACGGCGCGCCAATGAAGGCTTCGATGCGTCGCGACAAAGCAGCGGTCAGCGCTTCACGAACTTGTCGGTCTAACTCGCCGGATGTTTCGGTCGCTAACCAGATCTGCACTTTGTACGGCGAGTACTCCCAAGCCTGTTGCTGAGCCGACACGTCTTGGGGATGAAGCAGCCACGACGTTAGCACGGCCAGCAGCAGCGGCACGACGTATACCGCTCGCCGATGGCGGTGATGCTTACTGTACGACGACCCTCCGAGGCCGTCGTGCAGCATTCGACGGCCTCGGAGGGCCGTCGTACGTACGTCGTGAAAGTGCCCTTGCCGCCCGCGACTGCCATAACGCCGCCTCGCTCGGTTCCAAACTTGTTGTGAATCACGTTGTTGCATCATGAGTTAACTAAGGTTTTGCTGTTTGGACTCCGAGCCGCCACTGATCAACATTTTGATACAGCCAGACTGGCGGTTCACCGACATCGATATTGCGCAGACGCTTGTTGTAGATGAAATAGTCGACGGTCTGCCAAAGCGGGATGACGGTGACTTCGTTGTGAGCGGCACGGTGGAGAGCGACGAGTTGGTCGCGCACATCCCCCCAATTCTCGGCGGCATCCAATCGGCGAAGTGCTTGGGCGACATAGGGGCTGTCGGTTTCGGCCACGCCCCGCGCCCCAAGCAACCTGCGGGCGTCAGCGACCGGTTCCCAGATCGCGATCTCTGTGTAGAGCAGGTCGCATTCGTTGTCGCGGTCGATCGATTCGCCCGGCGGCAACTCCTTCACCTTCACTTCGATCCCGATGATGCTGAGATGCGAGACGATGGCTTGACAGGTGATCCGTGCCGACTCGGTGGCCGGGTGTGCGATGAGCAAGGGCGTGAGCGTGGGCGGTTCTTCTTTAAACAACTCGGCTTTTGTCGCCAATTCCGTTTCGGCAATGAACGTCAATACTTTTGCCAGGCGCGGCTGCCAAGTACGAGGCGCCAGTGTTTGGTCGTAGGCGTATCCCAAGGGGTCGCGTTCATCGATGCCTGCGGGAAACGGACCACTGAGAACTCGACAGCCAGGAACGTTGTGGCCCCCGAGCAATTCTTCATGGAGAATGCGATGCCGATCGATACCAAAGACTAGCGCCCTGCGGAAGTTGGCGTTGCTCAGAAATGGGTGATCGGACTTGGGCACGAGCATGTGAACGGTTGGCAGTGCATAAGGTTGCAGTACCAAAGCGCTGTCGCGTTTCAGCTGGTCCTGTAATCGAGCAGCGTCGGACGGGAAGAGGCGATCGATGACGTCAATTCTGCCTCGGCGAAGTGCGTTCAGTGCCGACTGTGCATCTTCGAATCGTTGCTCGATCAATTCGGCGAGTCGCGATCCAGGTGTGAATCCCTTCAGCAAAAAACGAGTCTCATTCTCGTCCTGAATGTCGACGCGGAACGACCCCGTTCCTTCCAGGGCTTCTTTCCCGTCCTGCTGTAACGAAGCGGACATGGGAACGCGTAACAACGATTGAGGCAGTACATGCGAGCGGCGCAAGTGTACATCGACTTTCAAAACATCTTCCACCGTGACTGTCGTCGCGACACTACCCCAAGCTTCGCGATACTCCAACGATCGAGGGCTGGCCAGTTCAAGCAGGCGGCGCGAGAGGTCGTATCCGTTCGCAATCGGGCTGTTACCGCTCTCGGTGAATTGCTTCATCCGAAAAGTCATCGTTCGACCGTCGGGGCTTCGTTCGATCAGGCCACTTGGGAATTCGTACTCGCCCCCTTCGCTGCCGGCGCGAAGAAACTCCACCAGGTTTCGATGTACGAGACGCCCCGTTCGACGCGCCGACCAATTATCCATTCGGCCGGAATCGTAGCTTAACGCAGGTTGCGTGACGCCAACGATGACTTGCGGATACGTTTCGGACAAGACCAATTCGAGCGCCTGGCCGCCAGGGACGTTGGGCGAGATATCGAGCGCCTGACGGATCACCTCGATCGCTTGGCGATACTCTTTCAACTCCAGGCTCGCCTTGGCCTGTGCGAGTTTCTCACCAGCCCAAAAGTCGAATTGATCTCGCCATTTCTTAATCGTCGGATGCGCGACGCCGAACTTGTCCGCCAGCCGATCCAAGACGATACGGGCCGAACGGTAATCTTCACGTTTCACATAATCGGCAACGATCTCGTCCACGAGTCGCCCCATTGCCGTCTTGAGCACACCACCACGATAGTTTGGATTCCGATCGTTCAACTGCTCCATGACGGAGAAAGATTCCGCAAAGCGTCTGC
Organism: Planctomycetota bacterium; assembly: GCA_963204995.1. Lineage (GTDB taxonomy): Bacteria > Planctomycetota > Planctomycetia > Pirellulales > Pirellulaceae. The sequence goes on from CAUJKL010000099.1 coordinate 8,253, forward strand.
CCTTATAAAGCGTACCGGCGTCTTGATAGAGGAATTCGTCGATCGCAGCTTCCAGGCCGGGATACTTTGGATATTCGGCCTTCATGCGGATGAAGTGGCGATAGGCCTCGTCTAGCAAACCTTCGACTTTGACATAGTCCGTCGCAGGGTCGAGCTTCTTTGCCTCTTCCACGAGTTGCTGAGCTTTTTGGAACAACATGTTCTCGAAGAACTCGACGTTCGCGAGATGAATCCACTCGACTTCATACAAGAACGCATCGTCGTATAAAAAGCGGAATACCAATTTGCCTTTGCGTTCCGACTCCAGCAATTTTGGCCGAGACAACGTTGTGATCGTTTGCACTTCCGCCTTAAAGTTTTTGTTCTCCGCGTCGAGCGTGATCACATCGAAAGATGCACGCTCAAGAATGGGAGTTTTCGCGTCGAAGTACATCACTTCCGGCGTTACCGGAGCGGGCGTCTCTTCCTGAGCCATGCTTTGCGCACCGGCGAGGAAGATGGCGGCAACGATCGCAACCTGCACCGCCGCCATCCAACGACTAAGCTCGCAGGCCAGCGATCCTATCCGGTTGTTGTTCGACGTGCTGTTCAATTTACTGCGCCTCGGCGGTGGGCGTTTTAATGACGTGCAGCGCCCCATCGCTACCGGGTAGCAGCAAGCGAGCCCCAAAGACGACGGGACCGGCACCGATTGGTTCGCCGATCTTGGCAACGGCAACCTGTGTACCGGTCGCACCCGCGATCCGGACCACCGAGCCCTCTCGCAAAGCGAACACGAAATCGCCAGCCAGTTCCAAAGGTGTGCCGATCGGCTGTCCGCCGCATCCGGCACTGTTCGCCCAGCGTTGGTTCGCTCCGCTTTCAAAGCAGAGTAAGCCTTCTGTACTGGACAAGCAGAAGACAGCATTACCAACTTGCACCGGTCCCCAAACGACACGACCGGTCAATGAGAATTCTTTCGCGAGTTTCAAATCACCGGCGTTCAATGCCACGATCACGTCGCCGCCTGAATTACGAACGACTCCGTAAACGGTATCGCCCGCAGCCGCCAAGTCCGAAGCGATGTCAACCTCCAACTTTCCGGTGACGATGGGAGCCAGGAACGGTTTGGGTTCCTGTTTGATCTCGACGCGGTAGATGTTCTTACGATCGTCCACGATTACAAACGCGTTGTCGAGAATCGCAGGACGCTGCCACTTCACATCTTCGCCGGGGCCAAGTGTCGGTTGAAATGGCAAGACAGACGCTTCGCCCGTGGCCGTGTTGGCAAGCATGACCGATCCGTTATCAAGCGGAGCGAGCAAACCGTCTTGAAACGCAGCGGGAATACACGTGACTTTGGCTCCTGCTAACTTCAGCTGGACGACGCGCAGCCGGCCAGCGCCCGCTTCCGGGGTGTAGATCAACGCTTGTTCGTTGGCGACAGGATTGAAGAACGCAACTTTACCACTTGCGAATTCGACCTGATCCGTGAAGGAGAGAGCGCCACCCGTTGCGGTCACGGTAACAGCGGGCTCGTTACTCCTTTTCTCTTGCAGAACTTTGGCGTCGATCTCGAACAAAGCTCCCGCAGCCGTAATCGCGGCCAGTTGACTGCCGCCCGCCGGCGCAACACGAGCGATCGGAGTCCCGATCTGCGTCTCCCATTCCGGCTGCCGAAAGTTGTCGACTTGCAGTGCGGAGACGGTGGCCCCGACCGAACCCTCCTTGCGTCGCGTCACGATGAGAATGTCGCCAAACAATCGAGGTGGCGCGATGCACGCATCCACGCTGCTGGTGACGGACTTTTGTGTGATCTGTTTCAGGCTGATCTGCAATTCGTATTTGACGAGTTTGTTGTCGGCCAAGACCAGTGTCGCGCCTTCGATCACGGGATAACTGAGCAGCGGTGCCGCACGCGACGCGGGCAGCGGTGCCGTTGCCGTGGTGACCGTGTTGGCGTCGGTGTTGAAATCAACATTGAACACGTTGACTTCCCCCAAATCCGTAGCGACCAACGGCCGCCGTCCGTATAACGCCATCGGAACAATGACGTTGCCGGTGAGACGAATGGGAGCCTGCGGGCGACGTAAGAGCGGTCCGCCGCCACCGGGAGTCAGCTTAAAAATGTGCAGCAAGCAGTAATCGCGGCCCGCATTCTCGGCGATCAAAACATGATCCTGGACGATCAATGGCGGCGTGACGATCGTTCCCGCTTTGTGGCCAAGATAAATAACTTCCTCGCAGGCCAACGATTCGCGCGAGATCGCGTACAAATTCGAGTGGTCTCCGACTTGAATCAAATAGGGGTGAATTTGAGCCACACCGACCGCGATGCCCAAGTGTTGTGGGACTGCCACACGCCGCGAGCTGTTTCCCGATGCCGCGTCAATCTGCAAGATCTTGCCAGAGTCTAAGGCGACGTAGATTTGATCGCCCGCAATACTCGGCGTGGTAAAATTCTCACCCAGCGGCAAACGCCAGACGAGATCGCCGGTCTTCGCCGTGACGCGAACCAGCTCTTGCCGGTGGCCGTCGGTGATTAGGATGTCCGCGTCCGGCTGCCCACTTATTGGCTGCGGGTGATGAGTCGTGTTATGTCCAACGTACCGTCGCCAGAGTACTTCGCCCGTCCCCGCATTCAAGCCGTAGACCGATCCTGCGGCCAAGACCGCAACCACCTGTGCGTTCAATCGCGGAACACCCTTGGTCGCGTTGGTCACGCGACTTGCCAAGACAACGCGGAATTCAGAAATCGAAGGTTCTTCAGTTTTCGACGCTTCGATTGATGCGTCTTCGAGCTTCACGAGGTGCTTGAGTTTTTCGGTGATTTCGAGCACAGCCGCTTGCAGCCCCTTGTCGTCGCGTAGGCCCGGGTAGACCTTCAGCAGATCCTGGTAGACTTGATACGCTTCCACCGTCTTATCGCTCGCGGCATCTGCTTTGATCTCGACGATGGCTTTTGCTAGGTCACGGTCTTGCGCGATCGCTCGCTTGACGATCAAAATGTCCTCGTCGATGCGTTTGAGGCGTTCCGCCGGACGCTTCGAGGCGGGGACGTATTCTGGTTTGTTGACGAGATCCGCCAACGCCTTCTCGGCTTTCAAGACCACCTCTTCCTTGCCGTCTGTGTCGGCGGCTTGTTTGGCCTTCTTGATAAAACCTTCGACAATGGTGGGCAGCAGTGTCGCCAATTCGTCGCGCGCCGGCGGAAACGCTTCCAGGTCTTGCACGGTGGGAAGCAGCTCGATCGCTGTGTCGTAAGCCTTCTGTGGATCGCCGATCACGATCCTGATTCGACAGAGAACAATCCGCACCTGCGCATCATCCGCGTTATCGTCGCTCGAATAGCCCTTTACGAACTTTTCGAACTTGGCCATGGCATCGGAGTACGATTCGGCGCGATATGCTTCCTCGGCGGCCTCGTAAAGAGTTAACGGGCTCTGTTTCGTCAGGTTGTAATACAGCAACCCGCCAGCCAGGACGAGAAACAGCAGCAACCCGCCACCGCCGATCATCAGCTTGCCACCCCAATCTTGCTGATTCTTCTTTTCTCGTCGCTCCTTCTTACCGGAACCTCCCGCATCGGGTCGCGGTGCGTGTGCCGAAGGCTGCGAGAACGGATCGATGGCCCCCATGCCGCCTGTTTCGTCCAACGAGTCGAGCGTCTCTAGCCCGCCCCCACCCAGCGGCTCCAACCCGCCGTCCAACAACTCCAGACCGCCACTTCCGCTCGACTGATTGCCACCGACCGGCGTGAGCGCAGCACCCGCGTCCTCGACCGGCGTCAAGCCAACGACGTCCTCCGGTGCATCTGCCACCGCATCTTCCAGCAGAATGATTTCTTCTTCCGCCGGCTTATCCTCGACGAGGAGCAAGCTGCTTTCATCGTCGTCATTTGGTTCTGGGGTCGCCGTCGCCTGGCCGACGAGTTTCGTCGCTTGGAACTTCGTTAGCTTGCCCTTTTCAACCAACCATTTCGCGATCGTCGCGGCACTAACCTGCTTATCGGAAATCTGGCGTCGGACATCGCGGAGGGTCGAGGCGTCGAGCACTCCGTTCTCTTCCAGTAGTTGAATAAACTTTTTGGCGGACATAGCGTATCGTTCCTGGCCGAGAGCGTCTCGGCAATGTTTGTTCGTCGTCGTTGGTTATTCGTCTTCGACCGTCGCCAGTAGGACTTCCTCGAACCCGGTATCGCTCCCGGCGTCCAAAGCCGCGACGACCTTTTCGTGAAGTGACTCGCCGTTGGCTTCGACCAGCAATGTCTTGGGCACCTTGCCAGTACTGTCTCCGTCGCGTGCTTGCCGCAGGAAACGGAGCAAGTCCTGCACGCTTGGCGCTTCCTCTTCCCAGTCCACCGTGATGACGTGATAAGTGTTGAACGCATCGATTTGGACCGTCACCCGGTCGCTGTCGTCTTCTTGTTCATCTTGAACCTGCGCGCTCGGCTCATCCGGATTCGGCTTCGGGACTTGTAGCGATTTTTGCAGCGTAAAGGCGGCCGTCACCATAAAGAAGATGAGCAGCAAGAACGTGACGTCGACCATCGGCGTCATGTCCATCTCCGTGTCCTGGATATTCCCTTTACGTTTGATGCCAGGGGACGGGGCGTCGTCCTCGACTGGCGGAACGGGGGGGCGCGACACCGGTGGCGAGCCGCCTGATCCAATGGGCGGCTCGATGACTTCGGTGACCTCCATCGGTGGAGGTTCGACCGCTTCGAGCATCACCGTTCGCGTTCCGTCATCTACGACGGGCACGATCGCCACGGTCGCTGTACCGTCTTCGTCGTTCGCTCCCGCTGGCACTTCAACCAATGCATCGCAACTCGGGCAACGAACTTTTCGCCCGGCCAGAATCTCATGTGCCGAGCGTGACGCGTTGCACGATGGGCAGTGGAACGAAATCGGCATGCCTATTGCGCCTCCGTGACGGCCCAAGCCATGTCGGTGATCGCGGCCACACGCGCGGCAGCCTTCGCCGTCATCGAGATATGCTTGTGCTTCACGCCTTTCGCCCCCTTAATCAACACCGTGGTCTTGCGGTGATCCAATTCGACTTGTTCCGTGACGTAGGCTTCCAACTCGGCTTCCAGAGCGGCGATCTCACTCGAATTGAGCAAGTTCTCCACGGCATCGCCATCGCCCGCGTAGATCTTGGCAGTGTCGTCCGTGTCGCCGGGGCCGACCGTGATGATCACGCACTCCTTCACGACAACGTTCCCACCCGTCTTCGCTGGAGGGAGTGGCACGTTGGCCGCTTCGTCCATCTTGGAAGCAACGATAAAGAAAATCAGTAGCAAGAACGTGATGTCGATCATCGGCGTGATGTCCATCTCCGTGTCTTCCAGTGCGCGCCGCGCCTTCATCGTCCCGGAGTGCGGCACATCGGCAAACTCGTCAGGCAAAGCGTCATCAGCCATAGGTCATTATCTCCGACGCGAAGCCTCTTTTGACATCGCCACCTGCATCGTTTCGACGAAACGGTTGAGCCCGGCGACTGCCAACTCTTCCATCCGCTTGATCCGGATGTTGACAGCAGCCACTGCGACGATCAATGGAATCGCGATCGCCAAACCGTCGGCCGTCGTAATCAGCGCGACGCTGATGTTCGCGGCTAGTTCTGCAGGCTCGACGTTTTCGGAGGTCGCCAGGGTTTCGAATGCACCCATCATACCAGTCACCGTGCCGAACAAGCCAACCATCGGAGCACTCTTGATGACCGTGTGAACCCAAGTCATTTGGTATTCGAGTTCCGCCAAGATGTCGCGTTGGAAACGATCTTCGACGAGCTGTCGCATCTTGGCAAAGCCGATGCCACGATTCAGAATCGCCAAGTGAGCCAACTGCGGAACCGCCCGTAGGTCGCCGTCACACAACGCCGCCGCATCGTCGAAATCGGCCTTGGACAACGAGACTTCTAACTCATCCAGGAAATCATCCTGAGCCGCTTCGTTCTTGAAGCGTTTTTGAGCCACACGGCGCCAAACCATGACGCAGCAGAAGCCACCCCACAGCGCGATTAGCAAGAGTACGGCGTAAATGACGTACCCGACCAGCGTAAAAATATCCAAATCCATGCGTGTTATCTCAACCAAAAGTAGGAGCTAAAAAGTTCAAGTTAACTCAGGGTGCGGCCTCTCACTTCGGTTTTGGGCGGAACCGCATTTCAGTCACCGCAAACTCCCATGTGGACCCCTTCGGCTTGAGTTCGAATACCGTTTTCAGGTACTCCGAAAGGACCTTGTTCTGCTTGTCCGCGTGTGCTTTCTCCATAATCGCTAAATCATTTTCCAGATCTTCGGGATAGAACTGCATGAGCAAGCGATTTGCAATATTGATCCCAGCCTTCCGAAGCAGGTTCTGATCGAATTTCTGCAGGGTCCCGCCGCGCCAAGTCATGTATAAACGCTTTTCTTTGTCGCCCGGGCCCGAGTAGGTGTCTGGCTTGCCCTTCGTCAAGTTGCGGGCGTAGTCAACGTTCTTCTTGCCGCCACCAGCAGCCCCCAACTCAATTTTGAACGCGTCGAGCTGTCTGGCATAAGCGGCTTCGCTCGACGATTCGAAGCGAATTTCCCAGCGTTCCCAACGGGGAATGATGTTGTCACCTTCGCCCAACGGCCCCGGAGGCCGACTGTCGCCCATCCCCCCTTCGCCCTTGCTGGTCGCGTCCGAAGGCAATGCCACCGAATCCATCGCCGCCGCGACGCTGGACACAGCTTCCGTCATTGCTTCCATCGCGACTTCAAGTTGCGGCTCAGCCAACTCGGGCATCTCTTCCATGCCTGGTGCTTCCAGGTCGCGTTCAAACCCTTCGGCATGATCGCCCCGCCCAGGCACGTTCTCGACTAGCTTGACGGGTACGCTTCGAGGAACAAACACCAACGTCGCCGTCAGCCAGATAATAAACATCCCTACGACCGCAACACCCACCATGATGAGCAGCGCCACGACCAAACTCGCCACCTGATCGAAGCGTGATACGTGCATCTTCGACGTATCGGGTCGACGCATCGGCTTTGGTACGGTGGTCATTTTTCGTACCTTTACGTGTGAGAGTTTGGTTTGAGCATGTCCACCCAGACCGAGAAAACCCCGGTGCGGGTTGTTCCGAGACAGTTTTTCCGAGACGCTGCACGCCATCACGAACGGACGACGCAGCCGCTAAGAAGATGTCTGATAGTAATGGGCGTATTTCGCGATGTCAAGCAAACCAAAGGTCCGAAGTCCTTTGCTTACTGGGAGTTGGCTTAGAAGGCGGAAGCGAGAGTCGGAGGGCCGATGCACTTTCGTTCGCCAACCAGTTTATCCAATACATATGCTAGTCAAGGCAGGAAGACACGCCCAGTGCGACGTAGATTCTGGTGGCCGCTTTTCTGTATTCGACCGATAAACTAGACTTGTGCTTCGAGTTCATCGAGAAGAACCGCAAACCGCTTTGGTGATTGTATATCCTGCACCACCACAGCCCATTGGTCGGGTAGCTCAGCTGGTAGAGCAACGGACTGAAAATCCGTGTGTCGGCGGTTCGATCCCGCCCCCGACCACTACAGTAAACGCAGACAATTTAACGCTTTACGATAACGCCAAACGTATTTCACGTTTGGCGTTTTTCGTGGTTGCACGGCGGTTCGTGCAACCAATCCGTGCAACCTACGTGCAACCAAAACGTCCTTCGTGGTCGCTTTCAATCCCCTCCAACGGAGACGAAAGCGATGAAAGTTTGGCGAAAATCGACAATCCGATACGTAGGCTCAAACGGGAAGCGGACCACGAAGGACGATCCAACGGCGAAACGATTGACGGAGAAGTCTAAACGCTTCTACGGGACGTTGTCGTTAGCCAACGGGAAACGAAAACAGCAACCGCTGACGGAAGATAAAACGTCGTCAGTGACGCTTCTACGTCGTCTTCAAACGCAAGAGGACAACAAGAGGGCGTCAGGTGTCACCGAAGACGTTGAACGTCGTCAGAAGCCGATTACGGGATTCGTGGACGCTTACGGCTCGTATCTCGCATCGAAGGACGGAACTCCGATGCACATAACGAATACGCTCTATCGTATCCGTTCTCTCTTGACGGCAACGAAGACGAACACGATAGACGATCTAAACACCAATCGTATCTTGAAGACGTTGTCCGAGTGGCGAACACGCAAACGAAAACCGATCAGCGTTGGAACGTCAAACCATTACTTAATCGCTGTCAAAGCGTTCTCACGCTGGTTGTACACGGAACGAATGTCGTCAGACGATCCGTTAAGAGGTTTACGGAGAATGAACGCTGAGACGGATCGTAAACGTGTTCGTCGTCCGTTGACGGATACGGAGTTCAAGACGCTGACGGGTGTAACCCAACAATCCCGCAAGACGTATCGTGGGGACGATTGGCAATTCACTTGTACGGATCGTGTAGCGTTGTACACAATCGCAGCGTATACCGGTTTGCGTGCAAAAGAACTTTCAGCGTTGACGAAATCGTCCTTCAACTTCGATAACATGACGTGGACGTTACCGGCCATCGCCACTAAGAATCGTAAAGCGGTCACGTTACCGCTCCACCCGACGTTGTCCACGTTTCTTAGATCGTGGTTCGCTACGTTGAAGCGTGAGACGTTATTTCCGGGTTCGTGGGTGAAAGGCGGTTTCGGCGGACGGCTTCTAAAGCGTGATCTCAAGCGGGCTGGTGTCGCCTACGTGGTCGATGGGAAGTACGCCGACTTTCACGCTTTAAGACACACGTTCATAACCAATCTTGCGAAAGCGAAAGTTCATCCCGCCAAAGCCCAAAGATTAGCCCGCCATTCGACGATTGCGTTGACGATGGACGTCTACACTTCTTTGGACGTGGACGATCTGCGGGACGATCTAGGGCGGCTGACGTAGACGACCAAAGGGAGCGGGGTTGTACGCGGCTTCGCCGCGTACAACGTCCCCGTTCAAGCGTCGCCGTGGACGCCCCCGATAATCGCCATTTTCACTACCTACTCGTTTTTGAGTAGCGGCAACGTCGGGAGTAGCGTGCCACCCGTGTAAATTTGTGACGCAAAGTCGAGAGCGTTTTCCGGGGGAGTTATTCTTTGGGGGAGTTATTCGTTGCTCGCCTACGAATACGACGAACAATACGAAGCGTGAACACGTCCCCGATTAACTCCCCCGAATAACAACTCCCCAAACTTTGACGTGCGACGACAACGACGAACGCTACGAACAAAAGTTGGAACGACGAAATCGGAAAACGTTTGCAAAAAAAACCGATAACTGCTAAATACTCGAAACCACAAACGCAAACGGAGGGCGAAACGATGACGTTTTTGACTCGCAAACAGGCCGCACAACGGCTAAACGTGTCCCGTGACACGATCACGAACCTAGTGAAACGTGGCGAACTCGGAGCGATCCAAGTAGGCTCGCAACTGAGAATCGCTGACGTACAGCTATCCGACTACGTGCAATCTCACAAGATCACGCCAACGGCAACGACAGCGACAAACGACTGATAACTGGTCGTTTTTCTAATTGGGTTACAGACGACAACGACAACGATTACTCTCTCAAATACGCACACTCTACCAGCACGGTTAACCACCACCGTCTCTTGACAGCGAACGACGTTAGTTCGCTTCTCTCCGACGCTCACGCCAGCGTATAGCGTGATCGTCCCCGCCTGAGCAATCGGGCCGATCATTTTCTTTTTAGAGACGAAAGGTGGTATCGCTATGAAACCGATCCACGTAAGTAGCAAGAGCTACGAAGCCCCCGCCCCCGGAACGTACAAGGGGACGTTCAAGACAATCGACGAAATCGAGACGCAAAAGGGAGACGCCTACCGTTGGGTTTTCGATGATGTCGAAAACGTGTCCAGCGGAGTAATAAGCGGACTCTCCGACGCCAACTCCCCCGCAACCGTAAAAAACAGAACGGGACGCTGGCTTGCAGCGTTGGCGGGACGATCAATCGTCGACGCTGCGGTTGATCCAACGGACTACGTTGGCAAAAAGTATCTGTTGATCGTCAACGCAGACGGAAAACTCGAAACGTTTTCCAAACTCGATTGATGTTAAACGATCAACGCCCCACGGGAACGTATCCCGTGGGGCGTTTCATTTTCTTCTACGACGACAAAAGAAAGGTATCACGATGAATGATACGTCAAAGTTAGTTATAGCGCAAGAGTACGTTTCTCTTGGCTTCAAAGTGTTTCCCGTTCACGCTGTCGAAAACGACGGACGTTGTACGTGTGAGAACACAACGTGTACGAACATCGCAAAGCATCCCGTCACGACGAACGGCGTTCACGGTGCGACTGACGACGACGACACGTTAATAGAGTATTTCACTGGCGGTTACGCCAAAGCAAATATCGGAATCGCAACCGGTGAAGCGTCAAACGTCATCGTCTTGGACGTGGACGATATTGGGTCACTACAGCAACTCGAAAACGACCACGGCAAGCTACCGCCAACGTGGACCGCACAAACGCCAAAAGGTGGCGAACATCGTTATTTCCGCTTTGACGATAGGCATCAACGTGTAAAGAACTCGGTAAAGTTTGCGGGGGCGTTGGACGTAAGAACGACGGGCGGATACGTCATCGCTCCGCCAAGCATCGGAGCAAACGGAAACGAGTATCGTTGGCTGATTTCGCCCACGGATTGCGAACTCGCCAACGTCCCCGATTGGCTGTTGTCGCTTATGCCAAAGCGTGACGATGACGAACGCAAGAGCGACAACGTAGACGCTCAAGGCGACCTTAATCCAGCGTCTCTGAAGTCGATCACGGTTCACGCTGAAACGTCCACGTTGGAACGTGCCAAGCGATATTTGGACGCAACCCCGCCAGCGATCAGCGGTGAACGTGGCCACGATCACACGTTTGGCGTCGTCTGTCACGTTTGCGAACACTTCTCCACGTTGGACGACGACGAAATCTTGGACGCTCTCCAAACGTGGAACGAATCGTGTTCGCCACCGTGGACCGACAAAGAACTACGTCACAAGATCAAGCAAGCACGTAAACGATTAGCGTCTACGTCTACGGGTGTAACCCAAGTAGACGACTCCGACGATTGGCCAACGTTACACGCTGACGCTCTCTATGGCGTCATCGGGGACGTAATCCGCATCGTCGAACCGCATACGGAAGCGGATACGTCAGCGATCGTCGTGACGTTTTTTACGACGCTCGGTCATCACGTTGGACGAAAACCGCACTTTGTCGTTAGCGGCACGACGCATCACGCAAACTTGTTCTCGGTCATCGTTGGCGATAGCTCACGAGCACGAAAGGGAACATCCTCGGACGTGGTGCGTAAACTATTCGCCCACGTCCCCGACGAAACGAAACCGCTCTACGGTTTATCCAGCGGGGAAGGTCTCGTATGGAGCGTCAGAGACGGCGAAATCGTCACAAGAGACGACGGCACGTTTGCCGTTGAAGGGGGCGTTGACGACAAGAGACGCTTCGTAATCGCCAGCGAACTCGGACAAACGCTACGGGTTCTCAAGCGTGATGGCAACACGCTGTCGCCTATCGTCCGTACAGCGTGGGACTCTGGCGAGATGTGCATTTTGACAAAGGGTAAAGAGCTACGTGCTACAAACGCTCACGTTTCGATTCTGGCTCATATCACGCAACCGGAATTGGCGATGGCGTTAGAGAAGTCGGACGACTTAACCAACGGATTCGCCAATCGTTTTCTGTGGGCATTGGTGAAACGTTCCAAATATCTACCAAACGCCCCCGCCATCGAAACCGTAGACGGTTTCGATGCCCTACGCTGCCGAGTAGCGGCAGCGGTGGCTAAGGCGTCTACTATCGACGTAATGCGTAGATCGGATGCTTGCAACGAACTGTGGTGTAGCGTCTATCGTGTACTCACAAGTGAGAAGCCGGGGACGTGGGACGTGGTGACGTGTAGAGCGGAAGCCCAAGTGTTACGGTTGTCGATGTTGTATGCGCTTTGCGATGGTAGCCCAACAATCGAAGTAGCTCACTTGAAAGCAGCGTTGGCGTTATGGTCGTATTGCGATGACTCCGCACGTTTGATCTTTGGCGATGACGATGACGGTTGGCTTGAACGTAAAATCATCCGGGTTGTAAACGAACACCCGCAGGGCGTTCTACGTCATCATTTGTGCAACGCCGTCTGTAAGAAAACGTTGAAGGCGGAGTTCGATAGCGTTTTCGCCAAACTCCAGTCGAGTGGGAAAATCGTCATCGTCACCGTCCATGAATCGAAACGACCAGCGGAGAAGTTTTTTCCGGGGAGTTATAAATCGGGGGAGTTAATCGGGAACGATGTCGCCCCCGGAATAACTCCCCCAAATAACAACTCCCCCGATGACGTTGACGGGAGCGGAGACGATGGCGGGGACGATTACGTTGACGACGAAACGATAGCGTTGGCGGATACCGAGTTCTACGACGAACTCACGGGGAACGTGACACCGGCAACGCTGACGGAGCTACTCGACTGGCGAAACGCAAACGGAGTACGCTTTCGACGGATGGCGGACGGGTCTACTTGGGTTACACCCGCCTACGAAACGCTTCTCACGCCCACGCTATCGGCAGCGATCCACGCCAAACAAGAGACGCTTTCGTTGTTCGTATCTGACAACGACAA
>CAUJKL010000100.1 GCA_963204995.1 Planctomycetota bacterium
TCGCGGACTCAGCCCCAGCCACCTCCGTTTCTGTAAAGTCAGAAGTTAATTCGGCACTTCGCAGCTGATTTGGTGAGGTCCGTCATTCAATACGCGATGAGTCTGGGTTACCATATCCTCGAAGCGAAATGCTTTCCTGCCTTGTACTCAACCGCGAGAAGCCCGAGGAGTTGGCCGTGATGTTCCGATACCAGCACGATTCAAGCAGCCTGCGACTATACGCGATCTTCGCTATGATCGTCACAATTCAGTTTTCCGTCACGGGTAGCACCAGCGCCCAAGTGCAACCGGCGGTGCCTTCAAACCAGAATCAGGAGCCCATCGAGAATCCCTTTGCTCGCCGCATCAACATCCCGGATTTCCCCGCCGGAATGCAGTGGCTGAACACGAGCAAGCCGCTCACGAAACAGGAGCTCAGAGGCAAGTTCGTCGTACTCGATTTTTGGACCTACTGCTGCATCAATTGCATCCACATCCTCCCCGAACTCAAGAAGCTCGAACAGGCCTATCCAAACGAGCTGGTGGTGATCGGCGTCCACTCGGCGAAGTTCGAGGCCGAGAAGAAAACCAAAAACATCGAGGAAGCGATTCTCCGCTACGAGATCGAACATCCCGTCATCAACGACGCGGATCATCGTATTTGGGATATGTTCGGGGTTCAAAGTTGGCCGACCGTGTTGATGATCGATCCCGAGGGAAAGGCCGTCTGGGGGGCGAGTGGTGAAGTTGAATTTGAAACGCTCGACGCGGTTCTCAAGGCCGGCATCCCTTACTACGCACAGCAAGGAACGTTGAATCGCACGCCGATGAAGTTCGACCTGCTGGCCAACAACCAAGATCCGACGCCGCTGCGTTTTCCCGGCAAGGTGCTGGCCGACGAATCAAGCAACCGGCTGTTCATCGCGGATAGCAATCACAATCGGATTGTTGTCGCGTCGCTGGATGGGCAATTGCTCGACACGATTGGCTCCGGCGCGATCGGGCGCGCGGATGGAAGCTACGACCAGGCATCCTTCGACCACCTCCAAGGGATGGCCATCGATGGAGAAACGCTTTATGTGGCTGATACGGAAAATCATCTGCTTCGTAAGGTCGATCTCAAGGCCAAGCTCGTAACGACGATTGCTGGCACAGGCGTACAGCGCCGCGGTGCGTGGCCCGGAATGAAGGAGCTCGAACCGACGGGTGAATTGCCGCAACGATTCGTCAGCACGCCGTCGACGACGGAGATCAGTAGTCCCTGGGCGTTGTGGGTTCACAAGGATGCGCTCTACATTGCCATGGCCGGGCCGCACCAGATCTGGAAGATGTCGCTCGATGAATCAGAAATCGGCCCTTACGCCGGTAACGGTCGCGAAGACATCGTCGACGGGCCGCTGCTGCCTCCGGTCCCGTATCAGCAGGGATACTCATCCTTCGCACAGCCGAGCGGTCTGGCATCGGACGGCGAGTGGCTGTTTGTTGCGGACAGCGAAGGCAGCTCGATTCGAGCAGTACCGTTCGATCCCAAACGCCAAGTTCGAACCGTCATCGGCACATCGAAGCTGCCGGGTGGCCGCCTGTTTGCCTTTGGAGATGTAGATGGCGAGCAAGCGTTAGCAACCTATGTATTGGACGGCGCAGGGAGCGTGCTTCGCGACCCAGCGACAGGTTCTCCGATAATTCAAGGCGTTCTCTTGCAGCATGCCCTGGGCGTTACCTATCACGATGGCAAGCTCTACGTTGCCGACACCTACAACAACAAGGTCAAGGTCGTCGATGCCAAAACCGGAGCGACCAAGACACTCGCCGGAACCGGCGAACATGGCTTGGCCGACTCGCCTGCTCAATTCGATGAACCTGCAGGCATCTCCTACGCGAATGGTACGCTCTACATCGCCGATACCAACAACCACTTAGTACGAACCATCCACCTCGGCAGTGGAAGCGTGGGACGATTCGAGATTCAAGGTCTCGTGGCTCCCACGCGTTAGAACACTATGGATCGTCCAGGACATGACTTCATGGACTGGCGTGGCTGGCGGCTGAGTCTGCGAAGCCCCGGCATTCCACCAGCAATCGTGAACGACACGATTGGCCAAGGCTAGTCGCAGACGTTCGCAGATGAGGATTACATGCTATGACGCTACAACGACAAGTGATGATCTTGATGATGCCAGCTTTCGGCTGGGCGATGGTGGCGGTTGGTGCAGCCTGGGCTGATTCGCCTGGTCTCATTGGTCACTGGAAGTTATCGGGAGACGCCCAAGACTATTCGCGTGAAGCCAATCACGGCAACGATCATGGCGTGGACTTCAAGGCGCTGGGACGAAACGGCGAGGCGGGGTCGGCGGCGGGATTTGACGGACTCGGAAGTCATGTCGAAGTCAACAACAGCAAGTCGTTGCAACTTGGCGCGGGCGAGTTCTCGATCGCGATGTGGGCCAACACTGCGGAGAAACTGGATGACGTGCTGGGCGATCTCGTTAGCAAATACGATCCAGTCAGCCGACGTGGGTTCAACTTCAGTATTCAGAACTATGCGGGCGTGACTTCGTCGCAATCGAACTATCGCCATCTGCACTTCGGAATCGACAATGGATCTGCCGTCGGTTCGTGGACGGATCATGGACAGCTTGGCAACGCCGTACTGATCTTCGGCATGGCGGTGTACGAAGGGCAGCTCTTTGCGGGAACTTGCGAAGCCGGCGAACAGCAATCCGGGCGAGTGTTTCGCTACGACGGCAAGACGTGGACCGACTGCGGCAGCCCCGATAAATGCAACGCCGTTTCTTCGTTGGCCGTTTACGATGGGCAGCTCTATGTCGGAGTCAGCAAATACCGCCTGGCAGGATCGTCATTGACCGAGTCGGACAATCCGCACCTTGGCGGCAAAGTCTATCGATACGATGGCGACAGCCGCTGGGTGCCTTGCGGTGCGTTGCCGGACACGGAAGCGATCAACGGGATGGTCGTTTATCGCGGTCGTCTCTATGCGGGATCTTTGTATGCTCCGGCCGGGTTCTTTCGTTACGAAGGTGGAACCGAGTGGACGTCCTGCGGCACGCCCGACGGAAAGCGTGTCGAGTCGCTGACGGTCTACAACGGCTACATCTTCGCCACCGGCTACGACGAAGGAGCGGTGTATCGATACGATGGCAGCCGTTGGGAACATCTCGGCGTGTTGGAAGGAGCGAATCAGACTTACGGTTTCGCGACGCACAACGGCGAACTGTATGTCAGCGAGTGGCCGCATGCCAAAGTGTTTCGCTGGGGCGGGGACAAGAAGTGGCTGGAGGCGGGACGCTTGGGTGAAGAGTTGGAGACGATGCCGCTGATCGTCTACAACGGCAAGCTGTACGCCGGTACGTTGCCATCGGCCGAAGTCTATCGCTTCGACGATCCGCAGTGGTCGCAAGTCGGTCGTCTCGACTTCACGCCGGATGTTCGCTATCGCCGCGCGTGGTCGATGGCCGTTTTTCAGGGGCGACTGTTCGCGGGAACCTTGCCTTCAGGGCGTGTGCATTCCATCGAGATCGGCCGCAACGTGACCTACGACCAGGCGCTGCCCAGCGGCTGGGTGCATCTCGCCGCCGTGCGGGACAAAGACCATCTCCGGCTGCACGTGAATGGCAAACTAGTGGCGAAGTCTGCGATCTATAAGGACGAAGGCTACGACATTGCGAACGATCAGCCGCTGCAGATTGGCTTCGGTGCCCACGACTATTTTAATGGCAAGTTGAACGATGTTCGGCTCTACGATCGAGCATTGACGCCGAGTGAAATCGAGCAGTTGGCTGAGCGTTGAATCACTTCGTCGAAGACTGGACCGTCGACTTCTGCAACGCTACACACTCAATTCGGTCATGGCGACTGCGTTCGTTGTGGGCTCGTCTGCGTCTTCTACTCCGGGTTCCGAAACTTCCATCGAATCTTCGAGACCAAGTGGGCGAACGCCGAGCGCCTTGGCCGTGATGAACGCGACGAGAGCACCGAAGAAGCTCAACAACGCTCCCATCTTCACCGAATCCTGAACCGGACCCGGCGTTGTGAAGGCAGCGGTCGAAACAAACAATGCCACCGTGAATCCGATCGAGGCGATCGTGCCCAGCGTGACGATGTGCCGATAGCCCATGCCTTGCGGCATCTCGAGCTTGAAGACCTTCTCCGCAACCCACGTCATAAAGGTAATGCCGACTGGCTTGCCGACCAACAGGCCGATGACCACTAACCACGTGCCGAGCCCGATCGAGCTGAGCACAACGCCGGCATTCGCCAAGCCAAAGACGCCCAAGACCAACTCGACCGGGTTCTTCCACCAATGCTCGAATTCGTTGAGCGTGTCGTGGCGGTTGAGTTCTTCGCGAGCGAAGATGCCGAGGTCGGTGTGAGCATGTGGCAGTAAAGGAATGATCGGTACGAGTCCTAGCGCGGCATGGATGCCCGCCAGATCGAACGAGATCCAGCTGAGCACGCCGGGAACCAACAGGTACGCCCAGAAGCTCTGCACGCGCATCTTCTGCAATCCGTACGCAATCGCCATCGCCACACCGGTGATCAGCAACCATTGCAATTCGAGCGGTTTGCTCGGATAGGCAACGGCGAGAATCACCAGGCCCGCGGCATCATCCGCGATCGCCAATAACAGCAGGAACGCGATGGCTGGATGTCCGTTGCCGAAGATCAAGCGAGCCACGAGATAACTGAAAGCAATATCGGTCGCACACGGAATCGCCCAGCCAGCAGCCAGCGATCGGACGCCATCCGCATCCGGCGTATTGAACATCAATACGCCTAACACATACAACCCAGCCGGCCCGAGGACACCGCCTAGTGTTGCCAGCAAGGGTGTGGCAGCTTTGCGTGGATTCGACAAGGCACCGCCGGGCAGCAGCGACTCCCAAACCTCCTTGGCGGCAATCGCAAAGAACAGTGCCATTAAGATGTCGTTAATCAGAAAATGAACCGTGATGCCATGTCGTTCGAATTTGCCGTCGGCGGTGGGCATCGGGCGATTCACGATCTTGTCGTAGATGTTGGCAAAGAATCCAGTCGGGGCGGCAGTATCCACGTGTGCTTCAGTTGTCGCGTGTTCGTGGCTCGGTTCCGCATGCGAGTCACTCGGCTGAACAATGCCGGAATGATCGTCGCTATGCGTGTCATGGACAGCGTGTTCGTCGCCACCAATCAAACGGTGATGAACAAACGAGTTGTAGGTGCCGTGATGCGTGACTTGACCAGCGGTATCCCTCACGTCCGGGTCCATGATCGCCCAGATCAGGGCACCCAGGGCACCGGCAATCAAGAAGATCGAGTTCTCAAACAGGAACTTGATCGGACGTGGCGTTTTACATGGTTTCGCGTCGTGTGACATGCGTGTATTCCGTTGCGATGAACTCGTAGTTTCGATCAGCCCCGTTCGCAAGCTCGCCAGCGTACCAAACGCGCAGCGCCTGAGAAGAGCCCCTGTGGGAAGATAGGCTGTGCGAATGTTGGTGTGAGCAAAATTGGATGGAGAAAAGATCCCGAAAATTACGTTGGGCAAGCGATACGAGCGACTGTGCAGATTGTACCGGGAGGGATGATGACGGCAGCGCAGAAGGAGACAGCCTTTCGAGTGGTATCGAAAACCACGCTTGCTCCAAGGACGAAGCGATTCGAGTTCGTCCGGTCGCCGACTGCCATCGAACAAAGCGTTTGTTCAACTTTCTGGACCTTGCGGAATCGAGTGGCTAACAACGCTGAAGGATTAGGGCCAGCTTGGCGTGCGGGTCAAGCGATCGAACGAGTTTTAGGAGCTCGTCGGTTGTCGCATCGCGGTTTGCACGAAGTTGTCGAGAAAGTTCTAGCTGCAACGATGGGCGTTCCGACGAGCTACTCAGGAGGAGCAACAAGTCGCCTTTCGCCATATCTTGGCGCGTCCTATCCGCTTCTAACTCGGGCGCGGCACCTAGCAACGAAGTGTCTGAATGGATTAGTTCGACGTCTGATTTGCGGACGAGGATGGCTTGAATCGCTCCGGCGGTCGAGTACTCGATCGCGCCAGAGCCGGGTGTCGCTTTGCAGTAGAAGAGCGAAGCTAGATGGCCGCCTGCGGACGAGTTCCAGACAGATTCGTTCGTTCGCGAGATCATCTTGGCCGCATCGTGCGAGTATTCCGCATGAGCGCGAACGCTGGCTTGTAAGGCACCCGCGCTGAGTGCGGACTCGACTCGTAACCCATCACACGTTCCCAGGGCGACCGCCAGCGAGCCGTCTGGCGGAACGAACCAATCGTAAAAACCACTGGCCAACTCATCGTCAGTGGCGGACCAGCCAGCGACATCCCAGCCATCCACTTGCGGCTTGATGGTCGGCAGATGATCGTGCTGCCACTGCGCGGCGCGAAGGATCTGTCGATCGCCTTGCTTCGACGCCAGACATTCGGCCAGCAGAACTTCGCGCTGCAACTCCGCTGCAATACTGCCCGCGACAATCTCGGCGAGATGTATTTCTTGGTCAGTGAAGTCACGGACGGAATCGGCAAAGAACCACAGTGTTCCCAGCGGATCGGTGGGACTGGCGACCGGCAGGCAGATCGCGGCAGGAAACGCCTCCGGAGTCTTCCAATGCGGCAGGATGCTGGCGTCTTCCAACACGACTGCGTGTCCGAGCAAGGCTTCGAGTTCCGCAAACGCATCGGCCAAAGGTCGCGCGGGCTCCAGGAAGCGATCTTTCGGCAAGCCGGAGCACGCTCGCAGTTTCAATTCAGTCGTTGCGTCGTCCAACAAGTACAATCCGGCGGCACAACAACCAACCGCTTTGGCACCATTTCGCAGCATGACTTCGAGGCGGGCCGCGAGGTGCTCCTCGTCTTGTCGTTTTGGCGAGACAGGAACGCCGATCGCCAATTCCGCCTCGCGATGCCAGACGGCTGATTGCAACGTGCCAAGTCTGACGAATAGGTCGGAGATAGCTTCTGCGAGTTGTGCGGCTCGCCATCGTTCGATGGGCGACACGTCGGACGAACGCTCGTCTTCTTCGTTCGCGGGTCGCCGTCGATGCAGCGGATTTACTTCGAGGCATTCGGACTCCCGGTCCAGCGGCCAACCAGTCGCAATTTGAAACGCGCTGGCCGCGGCCTCAAACGTATCATTGACGACAGGGGAACTTGGCGGTGCGACTAGATCTTCGGCAATGTGCAGCCGAAGGAATGGGGGCAGATTCTTCGTCACTGTGGATTCCCAGATCGAGTGCGTGAAATCGCAGTTCCGATCCGTGGAACTCACTCGGCACACCCATCGCGAGAGAGGTGTACTCACTTTCCGTAACCGTCAGGGATTAACATCGTCTGACGGTTTCGGAAACTGAATGGGTTTCAGTCAGAGTGACGTTCGGTTCGATGGGGTCGGTGGTACAAGTATTACAGTTGACCTATTCCGTCGAGTCGCTACTCAAACACACCCGTTAGTTTGCCCGTCACGGGAAGCTCTGCACCCGTCGACGTATCGCGTAGCTTTGCCCCAGATAACTCAGCGGAAATGACTCGCTCTTCAACCGATGTGATCTTGAGTTCGATCGGAGTTGAGATATCGGAAAACAGAACTGGACCTTGCGCCTCGCGCTGCACGAACAGGCGAGCGGCAATCGGTTCGCCGATGAGTTCTGCCATCGAGTTGGCTTGTACGTGAGCCTGAAGAAAGACGGACGGGAAGGATTCGTGCTCGACGTCGCGATAGCTTTGCAGTTGCAAGACGGTTGGCCGTCCCGCCCCCTGTGGGAGCAGGCTCACGTAGCAGGCGTCGGTCTTGACAGCATCGCCGACGGTCAGTTCGATGCTCCCGGCGAGGTTCAGTTGCTGCTGAACCTGATCCGCTGTCGCGCCCATCTTGGATTGCACGGCGTCTTTGGCCTTTGCAGCATTCTCCGACACGGCGTTCTTCGCTTTGTCGAGCGCGCCCGTCAAGTCTTCTTTACTACAACCGGTGGCGATGATCGCAACTATCACGATCGTCACGCGTGGAATCTGAGCAAGCGACATACGAATCTCCCTGTCTATAAATCGAATAAAGTCCAGTGATCACCCAACCCGCTGAAGATGAGATAGAACGCGGGCCACACGTTGATTATCGTGACATGCGGACCTCGTTTGGTCAACTGAATCGATTCATCGGTAAGGGCCTTTGCTTGCTTGAAGCTGCTCAGCACCATGCTCGATTGGTGTGAGCCGCTCGACAGTGTCGAGACGGATTGTATGCTGGAGTGGCCGTACCCGATTAAACCCAACCAGCTAAGTTACCAAGATGATCGTTGCGGACGACATGCTCAGGCTGCTACAGTGCCCGATCACGGCACAACGCCTGGTCAACGCCCAGCCTGAGATACTCGAACGTGCGAACAGCATGATCGATGACCGCCAACTGACAAATCGACTTGGCGAAGTTGTCGAGGACTTCTTCGACGGCGGACTGATCGATAACACGGGTGCATGGCTATACGCGGTCCACGATGGTATCGTTTGCCTGCTGGCGGACGAAGCGATTCCGCTGGCACAACTCGGCATCAAACAGGAGAACGCCACACGATGAGCGAGAAGAGTATTTTCAAACGGATCATCGACAAAGAGATCCCTGCCGACATCGTCTACGAGGACGATCTGTGCCTGGCGTTTCGCGATCTCTCACCACAGGCTCCGACGCATGTGTTGGTGATTCCTAAGAAAGAGATCAAGTCCGTCGCCACCATCACAGACCAGGACCAGGCGCTGATTGGTCACCTGTACCTGATCATCCGAAACATCGCCCGCGAACTCGGATTAGGCAACGGCTATCGAGTCGTCGCGAATTGCGGAGCCGAAGGTGGCCAGACCGTCGATCATTTGCATTTCCACTTGCTAGGCGGTCGACAACTCAAGTGGCCACCCGGCTAACCGCTCGACGCTAGTTCGAGAACGGCAGCTTGAATGGCAGCTTCTCGATGTAGCCGCGAATTCCGGATGGTTTGTCCACAGTGGGAGCCGGCTCGCTTCGGGCTGGACTCGGCGAACTGCCAGGCACGTTTGATCGCGGCAACTGGGCGACGCGATTCGGCGGCACGTGTTCGATCACGAATCGCGGCCAGTATCCGTCGAGGAAGCGTTCGCAGTCGGCAACCCGGCCCGCCTCTAACTGGAATTGCGCTGTTGCGGCATTCTTGATCAGTTCGTTTAGTTCGGTGTCGAAAAAGTATAAGTTGTATACCTCCACGGCATCGATCCAGACCTCCCCTTCTCCCACGAGATCGAAGCCGACTGACACCTTATCGAGATCCGTGGGCAATGTGTCGCAATGGAACAGGTACGGTTCTTTGGGCCACTCCTTGCCCAGCTTTTCGGCAACTGGCTCGTTGTTTTCATCTTTGCCAAGCGGTGCGTACGTGTAGTAGCCGCGGCCTGTGTCGATCGCCAATCGCAGTTGCGGCTGGATGGCCGCGTCTTTCGTCCTGACCCAGGCTAACAACGACAAGCGACCTGTCTTGGGCGCGGGAAACTCTCGATTGCGGACCCACGCGATCGCACCCTTGTCGGTCACTTTCATGTGCAACGATCGAGCGCCCTGGTGCGGTTCTTTATCCGTCACATCGACGGTGATGCCGGGCCCGCGCGACGAGATCCAATCGACAGGCTCGTTGGATGAGGTGGCTTCCTCAAAGCCCGGATTGGCCACGACCTTCAACGGTTCGCGGGTGCGAAGCTCGTTGACGCGGGACTTCACTTCTTGAACGAGTGTCGTCAGTTCCATCTTGATGCCCCGGTCAAAACGAACTCGCCAGTCGAGGAACTCCGTTTCTGTGTCGGAGAAGTAACCAACGACCAGATCGTACGGCTCGAGCTCCAACGTCCACACCTGGCCGCTGTTCACGAGCTTCGGCTGTTCGGGGCGATCATTACCAAATCGTTGAATCGTGGCTGTCCGCGACAGTTTCAGATCGATGTCCGCAGTCGCGGGCCAAGGCGCATTGTTCACAATATAGAAGTACGCTCGTCGGCCGACCGTCAATCTCCGCACGACCAGTGACGAAGCTTGAGCCTCTGGCGATCGAGGTGCAACCGATACGAATCGTTGTGCCGGCAGATGACGATACGCGGCGAACTGCTTGCGCAGCGAGTCCTCTTGCCCCAACGGCAGCATCCATCCGCCTTCCGCGATTATCTGCGAATCGAGCGAAGCGAGGTTATGAATGAACTGAGCACGAGCGTGAAAGCCATTCGACGGAATGTGCGAAACAAACCAGGTGCGGGTCTTATCGGGACCGAAAGGACTGATCGCGTCGAACGATGGCAAAGCGAATGTCAGCGGCTCGTGGAAATTCAACGAGCCCGCAAATGTTTCGCTGTCGAACAAGGCGTCGATGGTCGTGGAATCACGCAGCTGAAGGTCGACCGCTTGATCCGCCAGCGCGGTCAATGGCTTGATGCGTTGCGGTCGCAGCGGCACGATCTGAACATTGTCGTGAAGCAGCTTCGCATCCAGGCCCAGCTGCAACATCGTATCGGAGATGTCGCTACGCAATGGTAATCGCGGTTGCAACTCGTCTTTAACCAGCGAACTCGCCAACAAACCGGAAGTCGCCAGATAGAGCCTGGCTTCCGGTCGTGCCTTCGCGAGATCTTTTTGAATATCCGCATAGAACGCGGCCAAGTTCTTAGCTCGCCAATCGAGCCACAATTGTCGCCCCGCGCCGGTCAGAAACTTCGCCCGCTCACGGTGACGTGATTGGCCGTCTGCCGCCAAGGCACCTCCGGGCACAGCGTTCTTTGTCTCGACGGCGAAGCGAGCCACCGTACGATCGTCGTTGCCCCAAGCAGTCCCGGGCAATTGCACAAAAGTATCCGGCCCCATCTGCAGCGACACACCCGCAAACGAACTGTGATGACCATATCGATCGACAACTTCGGCGATCACGTTGCGGACGGCATTCTGCACTCGCGGATCGAGCGGATTATAGTACGGAGCTTGCCCTCGATTCGTGCCATAGCGAGCTGGCCACGACCGACCATCATATCCCAGTAATTCGATTCCCTCCGCTGAGCCACCTCTGGTCAGCAAGGCATCGAGTTCGGGGAGCGGTGTCGCGAAATGAAACGACGGAATCAGCTGTAATTGCTCACGGTCGAACAGTCGGAACAGCATCTCCAACACGTCTTTCTGTTGCAGATCCTGCCCGCTGATGAAGAGCCCACCTGAATCGTAACGCGGAGTGCTGTCGAGCACTCGCGAGGGATAGATCGTTGCACCGTCGCGAGAAACCGAAAGGATGGCGCTGTTGTAACCGACGTGCTTCAAATACTCGACCAACCGAACGCCGCCCGTATAGAACGTGTTCCAGTCGCCGAGACTCTTCTGTGTCGATTCGTCAAGCGACTCGGGGGCGGAGAAATTCTCCGGGAACAGCGGCTTGTCATAGTAGGCCGATAACAGGCGAACGTCGGCAAGTGTCGGATCGAGCGGCACGGGCGGCAACTTTGCCGGACCCGCCAACACACGAATCTTGCCGAAGCTGGCGCGTTTGCCATCTCGTCGATTCGAGAGCAACAGCCAAGGCGTCTTGGTCTTGGGCCAGAAGATCAAACGGTGCTTTTCGATGCCGGGTGTCGCAGGAGCTGGCGACTTCACCACGTCCACGCCGGAATCCAAACCGAGCGGCATCACCATTCCAGCTGCATTCGTTTCCAAG
>CAUJKL010000101.1 GCA_963204995.1 Planctomycetota bacterium
AGCCCCGGCAGAGGTTGTACCGACCGGGCACACGCCGAAGGTGGGTCGGGGCCGAAGAGGATTGTGCCCGGGGCGACGTACGGAATTTGTTTCGGGACTGCTCCTTATCCGTTTCCGAACCGCCACGCCTTGAGCGTCTTACCGTTGCTGTCTTGAAACTCGATCGATTCGATATCCGCGCCACTTGCCGGTCATGCCCGTCGCGTATCCCGCTTTCTTCATGCGTTCCGCAATCGTTAGCTGCGCGTTAAAACCGTCCAACGCCGCGCCGTTGCTTTCGACGCCAAATCGGTTCTGGCTGCGGCCGCTCAACAGACCGGCACGCGAGGGCACGCACTGTGGTGCCGTTACATAACCAGAAGGCGACGAACACGAACAAGGGACAAGTTAGCAGCGATGCGGTGAGGCCGATCGAAGGCCAACGTGGCTCCTCTGGCTGCGTCCAAGTTGCGGACTAAGAAACGATCTCCAACAGCGTTCGCCGTGAACAGACCTGACACTCACAAGCATCAGGGAGACAACATGAATGGCACTGTGCCACTGAAGATCAAGCATCATTCCTTAACCGGACGCATCACACTCGAGTTGA
This sequence comes from Planctomycetota bacterium, assembly GCA_963204995.1. Lineage (GTDB taxonomy): Bacteria > Planctomycetota > Planctomycetia > Pirellulales > Pirellulaceae. Next base: position 590 of record CAUJKL010000101.1, read on the forward strand.
TGTACGAAGCGTTCCGCTCAGCGTTGCATCGCGGAACTAGGACTGAGTTTCAGTCTCGAGAAAACGAAGATTGCAAAGTTGAAGGAGGGCTTTGCCTTCCTGGGTTTTACGATCACTCATCGTGCTCGCAAGATCCGGCCCCAATCCTTGGAGAGATTCAAAGATCGGATTCGAGAACTGACCATCCGTAGCCGCCACCTGGACGCTGCGGCCATCTCGCGGATCAACGCGGTGATTCGAGGCTATGCGAGGTACTATGCGAGGTACTTTGCGAGGTACTATGCGACCTCGTTCTCGACTGTCATACGGCAATTCCGTTACTTGGGCAGCTGGCTTCGCGTGCGGCTTCGTTGTATGAAGTACAAGCAGAATAGCCGGATGGATAACCGCCGGTTGCAGAACAAGCACCTCAGCCGACTGGGAGTGCTGATGTTAAGTGACTTTTTGTGATTTCATGATGGAGGCTCGCCGTGTTCCTCACCACGAGGCAATTCTGCCGGGGTCGCCCATGCGAGAAAGACGCACCGTGGTAAATACAGGGAATCAACCCTGTCGCGACAACGGGGAGGGAGAGGGACGCCTCTCCCTTACCCACTAGATGAGCTTATCAGGCACGAGGTTTTGCTTCTCGAATTCGCATCGGGCGCAGCATCTGTACGACAAGTTAAGGATTCGACATGCAGCGGACGCTGATCAACTTTTGGCTCGACACAACTCTATTGTTTGTCTTTCTGGCCGGACTGTGGACATCGTTCGTCGTGCGGTTTGTCTTTCCGCCCGCGACGCAAGCCGAAGGATGGCGTCTCTGGGGCTGGACCTACGATCACTGGGCCGATGCTCAGTTCGTCATTATCTGCTTACTTGCACTCGCCGTGTTGATCCACGTCATGCTGCACTGGACGTGGGTGTGCGGAGTCATTACCAGCCGATTACTGAGCAAGAGGGATGGCAAGCGGCGCACCTGGGACGACGGTATTCGCACGCTGTATGGCGTAGGCCTGCTCGTCGTCTTGTTCAACATCCTCGGTGCCGCTTTCGCCGCCGCGATGCTGATGGTGCAAGGACCGTAGCTAGTGCAAATGTTGGAGTCGACGCGATAGTATGCTTCTTCAGCCTAAAGCGGATCAGCTCTATTGGCGCGGTCGGACGCCCGAAGAGCGTCTGGACGAAGTGGAACGCTTGCGATTAGAGGCGGGAAAATTTCTCTATGAATATCCAACCCGACTTCGAAAAGTTCTGACGATTACCCGAGGCTCGTCGGGCGATCACGACCATTCAGCCGATTAGCCCTGCTTGAGTTTGAAGCTTCCGAGCAAAGACTCGGTTCGTGGCATTCGTATTCAAAGTGTCGATGGTTGCTTCTCCAATCACGGTTCGCGGCAAGATCAGTCCCGACGGGCGGTCCAGGACGAAATGGAGATGCCATCCCAGCAGCCACGATTCATATCCGCGAGGAGAAAACAGTGGTTGTTCGTCGCCATTACGGTCGACTCCCACGACACGATCTCCCTTGGCAAGGTTGCATCCCGGACAACTGAGTGCGAGATTTGCAAAGACAGTTTCACCGCCTTTGGATTGTGGAAGCACATGTTCGACGTGGAACGTCACTCCAGTGGCAGCTTCCATCAGTCGGCAGTACTCGCAAGCACCGCCGGCGCGTGCGCCGACAAATTGCCGAAAAGACTCAGCCTGCACCATCCGCTATCGCTCCGCATGTCCAGGTGTCAGCCAGACAGTGACAGGAACCGCGTCGGGCGGGATGCCGCTGCCCTCGCGTTCGGCGTAGGCGGCAAGCCGTTTGGCGTTCTCGACCATCAATCGCTCGGCCTCGTCGACAAGTGACGTCAATCGGCGTCTTTCCGCATCCGTGATACAACCTTCCGCGTTTTTCGACAGCAATTCGTCCAGACGGCGTTGCTTTGGACGAGCAAACTGTTTCAGCGTGGGTGGCTTGACGTTGGACATGACTCAATCACCGAGGAGGAGCTAACTACTGAAGTGGGGATTCACGCTTCCTAGCATAGCGTATCGATCCAACTCTTTCCTCTGTAAGTTCTTCGTCGAACGATCGTAACGCTAACGTCGGTCGCAACCGAACGAGGCCAGGAGTCCATTTCGGCCAACGTTGTTTCAACTTGGAAACGAATTCTCCGAAATAGACTCCCGCCCCCGACAGGCATTAATTACCAAAAAATTGATTGTAGCCACCTAGCCAAAGGGGTAGAATCCGTCCCAGTATCGTTATTTTCTTTCGGCAGGTTCCGCGACGCAAAGCACTCACAAGGTGCCGCGCCCCACAAAATCGCGGATCGGCAATTCTTTCGTCCGTCGGTTTGCGAAGGCCGCCACACGAATGTGGTTGGCCAACTGGGAGTTACGAGGAGTTTTCATCATCTAATCTGCGATTACTTCGTAAACGTCGTCGCGATCGTCGTGAACACCGGCAGATCCGCCAACACTAACTCTTGCTCGAACGGTTAGAAGATCGTGCGTCCACTTGCTTCAAGATATTTCATTACCGTCGCACGCACACGCGGATCAACATCTTCTCCGCGGCTCTGGTTCGTTATAGTTACCAGGAACTCTTGCCCGCCGTCAAAGCGATGGGAATTCGGCCGCGGCCGTTGTTGAGCGGCTATCGCATGTGCGTGTTGGACGGCAATCACTTGTCGGGGACCGAGCATCGGATTCTCGAAACCCGTCGGCATCGGGCCGCCGCCCTGCCGGGACAAGCGTTGGCGTTTTACGATCCTCAATGGGATTTGATCAGCGACGTGATTCCCTGCGAATGCGGCCACGCCCAAGAACGTTCGCTGACCGAAGAAATTCTGGCTGCCGTCCATCGCCAGGACTGCATCGCGGCCGATCGGAATTTTGGCACGACGAAGATCGTGTTCGGCATCGCGCGAAAAAAGGCTTTCTTTGTGATTCGCCAGCATCAGGCGAACCTGGTTTGGAAACGCCAAGGAAAGAAACGCCGCGTCGGCAAGGACGCCTCGGGACGCTGGATCGAAGAGCAGATGGTCGAGTTGACGGATGTGGCCAACAACGAAACGTTGACGGTGCGGCGGATCACGATCCAGTTGAAGAAGCCCACGCAGGACGGCGCGATGGAACTTCACATGCTTACGAACCTGCCGGTCGAGGATGCGGATGCCTTGAAGGTGGCGGAGTTGTACGCGGATCGTTGGACGATCGAGACGGCATTCCAGCGTTTGACGGAAGACCTGTGTTGCGAGGTGAATACACTGGGTTATCCCAAAGCGGCGTTGTTTGAATTCTGTCTGGCGTTGGTGGCGTACAACGTGGTGTCGGTGGTGAAGTCGGCGATGCGTGCGGCTCACGGCAAAGAGTTTGTGGAAGAGCAACTGTCGAGTTATTACCTGACGTTGAAAATGGCCCAAGTTGCCAGCGGGATGCGGATTGCGATCGCGGAGAAGCATTGGGAAGTATTCCGGACGATGGCGGTCGAGCAGTTCGCGGAGACGCTGGTGGAGTTGGCGGGCGGTATGGACCTTCGCAAGTACACCAAGCACAAGCGTGGTCCGAAGAAATTGCAGCCGAAAAAAATCAGCGGCAAGAACATCAAACATGTCTCCACCGCCGAACTCCTCGCTGGAAGAGCATAGCCAAACACCTTTACAGGGGTGCTTTACGGTACTTGAAGAACCTTCAAAGGCGTTGCGCACTTCGTCCGCTCGCGTCGACGTGGTAGTCGCTCGCCCCAGCCGCCCGTCGATGTTGGATTCGCGTTACGGATCGAGTTCGATCAGCCACTCGCAGCCGTCAGGTTCCCGACCACACTGGGCTACGCCAGCCACTTCGGCCTTGGTCCGTTCGCTGCGGTGAATTTGTGAGTTTGTATAGCGAGCCAATGGAGATGAGTGATGGTTAAGCCGAGTAAGTTGACGATGGGGGGTGGATCGCGGGTCGCCCGATATGATAGAGGAAGAGACGCGGGTGGCGTTGCTCCAAGCGACCGTTGAGTGTTACTTGCCGGAGTTCTGTTGTCTCTATTCGCCATCGCGATGATTTGTCGATTGCGGCCCTCGCGGTGAAACCGCCGCTCGACGATTCTGTTCTTTCCGCCTGAGCCGCGTTCCCAACTGGGGGCCGTCATAGACTACAATCGCACACGAAGTCGTGAAGTCGAACGGATGCCAAACTGTTAGGACCTGTAAAATGAAACGCGTGCGTGTTATCAAACTCGGTGGAAGCTTGTTGACGATGCCACAGTTAAGGGAGAAGTTTCATCGTTGGTGTCGCGAGAATCCGCACCCACTGACGTTGGTCATTGTTGGAGGGGGTGGCTTTGTCGATGCGGTTCGTGCGATCGACAAAGCCAATTCGCTCGCGGAGGACTTTG
>CAUJKL010000102.1 GCA_963204995.1 Planctomycetota bacterium
CCTCCGCAAAACCGAATCGTTCGCGTGAGTTGTCCGCCGCGTCCGCATCGATGTCGATGAAACCACCTTCGCAGACGCTGGCCCAGAGTGAATCCTCCGAGAGCCGAAGAGCCCGATCCGGCGTGGAATTTCGCGACGAAATAACTTCCCGCTCGCTGGCTGCGGTGGACCGCACCGAATCGTCGAGCCGCTGCGTGGTCTCGATTACTGTTTCGAAGGACTTGCCGTCGGCATTCCACCAACCCGCCAGCTCGTTAGTTGTTAATGACACCAAAGTCGTGAGGCCTGACACTGTATTCCTGGCGGAGTCGCTCAGGGCCTGCCCCGACAGCTTATCGCTTCCGGAAGGTGCTGCTTCGCTGCGAATGCTGGCCGGTTCATTGCTAAATGTGACCGATGACGCTCGGCTCGGTACGGACGACGAATTGAACACAACCACGGGCAATGTGGTTGCCGATCTGCTGGGCTGACTGTCCGTACGGACAGGTGATGTCTGCGGCGGTTGCGAGGGTCTTGCTGTCAGTTGTCCAGAGGTGAACAGATCGCCGCCGCGCATTGGTAGGAAGGTTGGCGTCAGCGAGACAACAATCAACGTCATGTTGGGATTGGTTGCAGCCGCTTGTGTTGCTAGTGCAGGGCTATCGTCGACAAAGTTGAACGTCGACGAAGGCGACTCGCCCTCCGCTTTGCCAAAGAACTGGAACGGTTCGGGCCGATCGTCAAGACGGCCTCTGTGCCGCCCACGTTCAACGGGGTATTTCGAGAACGGATCGCCGAGCCGACCGTCTCCTGGGTGCGAATACCGAAGTGACGATTCGAGCTGTCGATCGCTCCGTTCATTGTGGTTTTGATCCATGAACGCAGATCGATACACGTCGACATCGCCGTGATCGCGTTGGTGCAAGTCGAACTGACCGCGAGGCCCGCCTAAACCAAATCCTGCTGCGGACAGCACCAACCGCGGTTCCAGGGCTTCGACCATCAGCGTCAGCGTTCGCTTGGGTGTCGGCTTTTGCTGGCGGCGATTGTTGCGTTTAGGCTTTCTCATGGCACCATTCTCTGCTGTCGATCAACGACTGACGAGCTGTAAGAATCTCTCACTGTCTTTCAGTGCGGAAAAGGTTTCGTTCGCGTCAAGATCTTGGGGCAACTGGAAGCCGACATCGACGGCCTGTTCGAGTGCTTCGATCGCCAGCGTGGAAGCGTGATCGGCGGTCACCTCGCCTTGGCCGGGCGATTGCCGCAAGTCTCGAGTCGCGAGTGCCAGCTCTTCTGCCACGCTGAACAGACGCTCGCCGTCGGTCGGCCAGAGTTCGCGTCGAGCGACCGCGACTTGAGCGGCGCGATCCGGCTGTCCGAGTTGCCGCAAGACGCGTCCGAAGTTGAAATAGTGCTTGCTGAGGAAAATCCGATAACGCGTCACGGTCGGAGCACGCAGGTAAGCGACTCGTTGTTGCTCGACGGCGTTCTTACACGCCAATGCTGCGTCCTCGAACCGTCGTTGTTTCTCGAACGCGATGCCCAGGTTGTTGTAAACGCCTCCCAGACTGCTGCGTACAGCCATGTCATCGGGATGCAGCGCGACGATCGACTCTTGAATTGCGACCGACTGCTCAAAAGCTCCCTCGGCCCCGCCCGTCTGCCCCAGCCGACTCGCCACCAAACCAAAATTGTTAAAGCTGATGGCGAGATCTTGACGGTACGACTTGCGAGATGGGTCTGCCTTGAGAAGACGCTGCTGGAGTTGAATTGCCTGTTCGTACGAATGGGCGGCTGCGGCGTACTCTTGTTGTTGTGATTGAAGGGAGCCGAGATTGTTGTAGGTCGCCGCCAACTCGATGGCGTAGTCTGTCGTGTCCGGCTGGGAAGCGACGGCAAGTTGCTGGTGTGCCAACGCCGACTCGTAGCACTTGAGCGTCTGTTCGGGGCTGGCGCCTAAGTAAATGGCACTCATGTTATTGAAGGAGACCGCCAGTTTGCGATGCCGCTCGGCGTCGTCTGGCGAAGCGGCGACGAGTTGCTCCTGCAGGCGAATGGCTTCCCGAAACGAGCGTTCCGCCTGCTCGTTGAATCCCGTTTCGGATAGCAGTAGTCCGAGGTTGGTGTAGGAAATTGCCAGATCGCTCACATACTGCTCGTCAGGCGTTTTGCCGACCAGCTTCAGTTGCAATTCGATCGCCGCTCGATAGGCGTGTTGTGCGTCGTCGATACGGCTGGCTCGCCGCAACGCCATGGCGAGATTGTTTTGGCACAACGCGGCACGGCGCTGGTGGTCCAGAACGCCCGGCTCGGCGGCGGCGAGCTTTGTGAATAGCGATAGGGCCTTCTCCTGGGCCGCGATGGCTTCGTCGGTCGAGCCGATGTCGTCGGCCAGCGTGCCGATTTTGCTATAGGTCAGCGCGAGATCGGCTTGCAGCGAGGGATCGTCTGCCGCTTGTTCGGCGAACCGCTTATAGTAGGCCAGCGTGTCTTGGAGCATCCCACGTCGCACGCTTCCGGCACCAGGCACGGTCGCAAGTCGCTCGGCGAACTGTGCGCCGAAGCGATCGACCGCGTCCTGTGCGTCGCGAAAGTTCTGTTCGGCGCGAGCGTAGTTGCGATCGCTGTTTAGCTTTTCACGAGCGATCAAGATCGTGCTCACCGCAAACCCGAGGCACGCCAACAGCGAGATGCTCGCCGCCGCCATGACGACTCGCTTGTGACGCAAGCCCCATTTGGTGACTCGTTCCGTGGCCGTCGCTGGTTTGGCGATCGTGGGCTTGCCGTCGAGGAAGCGCCGCAGATCGTCCGCGAATTCCTGGGCTGTCGTGTAACGATCCTCGCGAGTCTTTGCCATCGCTTTGAGAACGACGTTGTCGAGATCCACTGGAATCTTCGGCCGCAGCTTGCGCAGCGATTGCGGGTCTTGTTGGTCGATACTTCGCAGTAGGGCGGGACCGTCAGCACCTTGCACGGCTGGTTCGAGTGTCAACAGCTCATAGAGCGTCACGCCGAGTGAGTAGACATCTGCTCGCTGATCGATCAACGAAGTCTGGCCACACGCTTGCTCGGGACTCATGTAACGCATTGTGCCGATGACGTCGCCAGTCTTCGAGAACGTTGCGTCTCGTTGGCAACGCGCCAAACCAAAGTCCGTCACCCACAACTTGCCTTCGTGGTCGAGCAGCAAATTGGATGGTTTGATGTCACGATGGACGACGCCGTACTCGTGAGCCGCATGAAGTGCTTCCGCAGCCTGGATTCCGAGTCGTGCCACGGTGCGGAAGTATTCAGGGGCGTTGTCGTTTGAATCGCTGAGCAGCGAATCGCTCATTGGTTCGGGATCGGGAAGTTGAGCCGACGGCGATAGCCGCGGGTGTCTCATCGCGACGGATCGCGGATCGGAACCCGACGCCAGCGAGTTCGGCTCACGCGCTGGCTTACTGCGCCGCTTACCCTTTCGCAAACCAGCAATCGCCAGATCCAAGGCCTGTCCTTCAATGAACTGCATCGCATAGAAGTGAACGCCGCGATCCACGCCGATCGCGAACACGGGAACGATATTCGGATGCAGGATCTGGGCCGCTGCTTGAGCCTCGCTCTTGAAACGGGCGATCTGCTTCGAGTCGAGCACCGCAGCGAAGGGCAGCACCTTTAATGCAACGGTTCGATCCAATGAGATTTGTCGAGCCTCGTAGACAATCCCCATTCCGCCACGGCCAAGCTCTCGCCCCAGAATGAAATCGCCGAGCCGTCGCGTGTCGCCCGTTGCTTCCGCTTCATCAGCCGAATTCTCTTTCACGCTGTGGCCGAAACCGGCGGCAGCGCAATGCAGTTCGTCGAGGCTGCCGAGATACGCGCGCAGCGGTTCGGCCAGATCGGGATGCTCGTTGATCAGCGTATCGGGATGAATTGGCACATCGTCTTCGAGCGATGACAGGTAACGGTCGAGAAGCTCGGTGAGGCGTTCCTTCTGCTTGACGCTGAGCAGACTGGCTGCCAGCGGTTCGCGACTCAGGTCGATGGACTGGGAAGATGGCATCGCTACTCGATGGGCTCGCAGATTTCCTTGAATTTTTCCATGGCTCGCAGCCACAACATGCGGACCGATCCCGGCTTCCGATCCATCCGCGCGGCGACTTCATCAAATGACAGACCTTGCAAATTCCGCAAGACAATCACATCTCGGTACTGCGGCCTCAAGCGGGCGAGTTGGTCGGCCAGCGCGACGCTTCGCTCTCGCTGCCGCATTGCCGCGCTCGGTGATGGCCCGGGATCGGCTAAGCAATTTGCGAGTCGAACGGCAGATCGTTCGAGAGCCGCATTAACTTGGTCGATGGACACTTCGCAGCGGACATCCCGCTTCTTCGCCGTGACATGTGTGGCGATAGCGTGGTGCAGGCTGTTGATGAGGATCTGTCGCAGCCAGCCGAGGAATTCTCGTTCGGAGTGGCCGCGAAACTGCTCGAAATCACGATGGGCCGCCAACATGGCCTCTTGAACAAGGTCCGATGGGCTGACGCGCGCCTGCATTCGCGCGTTCAGCTGGGTCGATGCCAGGATCGTCAGGTAATTGCGATATAGCTGCAGCAAACGTCCCAGCGGCTCGTTGCCGTCGGTGCGAGCTTCGTCGATCAGTTCTGTGATCGCAACGTCTACGGAACTACCAGCCACAGGCAATACGTTACTGGACACTTCTTCACCTTTTTTTCCTGTTCAGCACCGAACGGTGCGAGCCGCGACCGCAGCAGCCTCTCATTCTACCTATACGTAACGAAAAGGCGCGGGCTTTGTTGCAGTCGCCGTGTAATTACGTGGGATAGGCTTCCAGCCTGTCTAATTGCCTCTGACAGGCTGGAAGCCTATCCCACTAATTACGCGAGCGTTGCTAAGCCTCCCGCTTGCGATTCGGCAAGCTGGAAGCTTACCTCACGATAGTTAGGGCGAATCGAAATCAGATATGTAACCAAAAATCTTGTCGCAAAACTCGCGAGAGTTTTTTTGGCATTGATATCGCTGTTGCGCCCGTCTGGCGATTTTGTCCTGTTCATGAGGAGACAAGGCCGTCCGGCCCAATCACTTCCGGCCAATCAGGCCAATTGCCGGACGCGACAAATGGAACATGCAGGAGAAAGCCATGAGACACCGCAAGCACACCCCGAAGCGATACAGCACAAGAAAACACCTCACCGTCGAGCGACTCGAACTAAGGCAACTGCTCGCCGCCGACTTTCATCTTGGACACAATGCCTTCGATCCAGAAGACGTCAACGATGACGGCAGTATTACGCCTATCGACGCGTTGATCGTGGTTAACGAGATGAACGAGCCGGGTGCCGTGCCTGGACCTGGCGCGGAGCCCGTTGCACATTTCCCGGATGTGAATGGTGATGGTCGGCGTTCGCCGCTCGATGCACTGATGGTGATCAACCGGATCAATCGTGGTGGTGGGCGAGATCCAGGACCAACTCAAAATCCCGATGTCGCACCCACGGCACCGAAAGAGATCCGTTCGATCGATGGTACCGGAAACAATCTCACCGATCTTGAGCTGGGAAGTTCTGGCGAACAACTCCTGCGAGCCGCCCCAGCCGACTACGCGGATGGAATCTCAACTCCCGCTGG
>CAUJKL010000103.1 GCA_963204995.1 Planctomycetota bacterium
CCGTTAATGTCATTCCCCGCTCGAACAGCCGGGCTGCGATTCTCCGGCGAGTCTCAAGCACTTCGGGACTTCCTGATGGTCTCATACACTTATTCTAGCGCATCATCACCGCATTTCCATTAACTATGTAAGACTCAGTAAATAAGATTTTGCACCCCGAGCGAACAGCACATCGTCCTGACAGATCAAAAACGCTTCTGCGAGCGGGTTGCGCAAATACAACTCTGTCAACGCCAAATACCAGTTGGGGAACGCCCCCAGAACACAATCGTGTTGCGTGATGGGGACCGACTGAAACTCAACGGACACTTCCGTTGTTGGTTCAGCAAACAGTCGGAATGTGTCCCAACCCGCGGCGCAGAGGCTGGAAAGACTGCGCTGTAGGGTCGGTACTCGGCGAGGTGCAGTTGTCATTCCCACAGCCCACTGCATTGTCGACACCTTTGGCAAAGGATCTACCAGTAAATTGGAAGCATCAGTCATTGGGAACCGCCACGCGAAATTTTAAGCACCCAGTCACAAGTTTATTGACGTCACTCGTTTAACGGCAAGCCGAAGGCGTAAGCGTTGTCGGACGTAAGCAAAAACAGTCGCCTTCGGCTTGCCGTTAAACTAAGAAACTTGTGACTGGGTGCTTACTTCAACAGAATTTGCTGCAATGCTTCCCAGGCCAGTAATCCGCACCGCTGTCGTGTTGCGGTCAGCGGCACACCCAGGAGGGCGAGCATTTCCTGAGGGCTCAGGTCGCGAATTTCATCGAGTGTTTTATTCTCCAAATACTCACAGAGGATTGCTGCGGCCGCTTGACTCACAACGCATCCTTCCGCTTCGTACCGCGCGACCGTGATGACTTTCTCTTCGTTCGTTTGAACTCCCAGACGCACCTGGTCGCCACAGGTCGGATTTCGGACAATGCCTCTCGCGGTCAGAGTGGCCAGAAGCCCGCGACGGGAAGTGTCCGATTGATACTCTGGTATTTCTTCCCAACGTTCTTGACCATCAGGATCGATCATCTTCATGGCCTTTCAGCGATTCGTGTTGCTCGGCACAGGGCAGAGTCCAAATTGGTCCATCATCTCAGCCGCCATTTCGCGAGCCTGCTGCCGACGGGTTTCCTCCGTATGTCGCTGCATGATCAAATCTCGTCCCGCTGCGCGAATGTCGCGGTATTGTTCGAGGTTTGAGAGGATGTCGTCGACCAGCGGCCCCAGAGGCGTTGTCTCCTCCACAGCCACGAAATGCTGACCAGCGCGAAAGCCCAATTCGTCGAGATCCGGCACGGGATCTGCCAGCATCAACGCCCCCGTGTAAGGAATCTCGAAGTATTTTGCGACGGTATAGCGATACACACCGCCGTCAGTGAGGACGCAGGCAAACTGATGCAGAAAATCATAGAAGGCCTGACCAACGATAGCGCCGTGATAGGCAGAGCGACCATAACCGGGGTGTTCCAGTCGTTCTAGCCGACGTCCGCTGATCTCCTTCATCGCGCGCCGACGCAACGGTCGACTGTTTTTAATCGCCCCCGGCATCAGGCACTTCAATACCGAATCGCCGTTCAACTGAAAAGGTGCCACCTGCTCGGGAATGAACCAGGGAAGACGCCATAGCTTGTCCTGAATCGTGGGAAACTGATCCGGGCGAAGAACCGCTTCGCGGAGTACCGAGATAACAGCGTCAGAACGCTCCAGGATCCGCGGCAGGTGCCGATTCATTTCTCGTCGAAGGTCATCGTGCCAAGATACCAGAGGCAGTGATCTCGGCAGTTCGTGGACCCAACGTTCTGAATAAACACTGTACATGGGAAAGTTTGCGGTAATCACCATCGATGGTCTCAGTTGCAGGACCCGCTCAGCCAATTGGTCTTCCGAGGCCACCTGTAGCACACGCGCACCGAAGGCTTCGGCCAGCATCGAGAAATACCGGTATTTATGGAGTGCTGCGGGAGATGACCATTGGCCGCAAACGAATACGGGACGGCGATCTCCGTGATGCACGATGGGTCGTTGTGCGGGACCGCTGGCATGACCGACTAGATTCTCGAAATACTCCGTCACTTTTCGCGGCCCGAATGCTCGATAAGCCTGCTGTCCCTGCTGAACTGCCAGGTCCGACAGTTCGATTGAAGGCATGCAGCACAGGTTGTGTAATCGCTCGTAAAAGAAACTCTCGTCCGTGCCAATGTCAATCAGCGGCAAACGACTCGGGTCGACGTTCCACGCCTGCCATGCTTGTGACTGAATATTGTTCACCGAACAAAGCACCACGTTTCCCAGTTCCCAGCCCTCACAGGATGAGCCGCCCAGGCCGCCGATACCGTCGCGGCCGTTCGGATTAAACTGGTCGATGTGGATATGAGCTTCGCCCTTGCGTTGCCTGATGATCCGGTTGGGAACGCCACCGACTTCTTGGTATTCGATGCTCCGCTCCGGAAGATCTCGAATAACGGCCTCAACGACTCTGCGGATGATGTCGCTGCCCTTCTTGCTTCGCCGCGACGGGGTATGGATAATGACCAGTCGCGACTGCGAAAACCGAGCGGCGATGGCACGTCGGCTGGGAGTACTCTCCACCACGGCAAACGCCGGGCTGGCGTTGTTTCCAGCCAGACGCAGTAGGTCCGGGTGTACAATCTGACCACGGCATGACAGATCGCGTTGACTTCGATCGATGTACTCCGCCCGGAAATGCGAACCAGAATGTCGGACGATGACGCGGTTTCTTAACCCCATTAGTGCCAGACCGGTCAGTTGACCGAACAACTTCAATACTTCGTGGGGTGCCAACTCGTCTGACTGGACGATCAAGTCCGCTGTCGCCAGCAGGTGTTTTGCGACGGCCACGCGGTCGGGAATGACCTGATCGGCCCAGCTTGACCGCCCGTGCGGTTCCACGGTCTGATCCGATAGATCAAGGTCGTGCGGATCTTCGTACTGAAACACGTGGGAGCGAAGGCAAACGCTGAACGCTTCCGTTGTTCGCGAATGATGCCGGATGGCTTTCGCCCATTTCGTCATGGTGTTCGCAAAGTCCGTCTTGCCAAGAAAGATGATCCGCCGCTTGTGCATGGATGCTGCCGCAGCGGGGACGTGCTGAGTAGGAAACAAAGCCTCTCCACTCCGTTGGCTGCCTTGCAGCGAGAGGACTTGCGGTGGACTCAATTCGCAACTCGGAACTCGATTCACCGACTGCCTCGGACTGAGGACGCGAGGCAGACGGTTTGCAATGGTATTGTCAGGCTGGGCAGGCATAAAATAAAGACTGTCAATTTCTGGATTCGGCAGCGGGACAGGATTCGTCAGGGAGACACGACGGGGAGCTACGGTCAAGTCCGACTGCCCTTGCAACCACATCGCAAATTTCATCCACTTCTTCGTTTGAAAGCCAGGGAGAAATGGGCAGCGACAGGACTTCTTGAGTCGCATGAGCTGCCATTGGAAAGGCTTCGTCAGAAAGTCCTCCGTAGGCAGGCATCCGACAAATGAGAGTGGGGTAGTAGACGGCGTTTGCGATTCCGGCGTTTGTTAGGTGGCTACTAACAAGATCGCGCTGCGTCGGAGAAAGTCTGACTGTGTATTGATGAAAAACGTGTTCTGAGCCCGCAACGATCGGAAATTGAATGATGCCTTGCACGTCCTTCAAGGTTGCGCTGTAGCGTGCCGCGACATCACGCCGAGAGGCATTGAACTCGTCGACACGCTTGAGTTTCACACGAAGAATGGCCGCCTGGATTTCGTCCAGTCGAGTGTTGTAGCCGACCAATTCGCTGAAATATCTAGTCGTTGCGCCATGCCGAGCAAGGCAACGCACTTGTTCCGCCAACCGGTCATCGTTGGTCACGAACAAACCGCCGTCACCGTAAACTCCTAGCGGCTTGGAGGGGAAAAAGAAAACGCTCCGGCACTGCCGAGCGAGCCGGCCTTCCGTCCGCCGCTCTCGGCTCCGAAAGCCTGTGCCACATCCTCAAGGACAAGCAGCGAATGGCGGTGGGCAATGTCAAGGATCGCGGCGATATTGGTGAATTCGCCGAAGAGATGAACAGGGATAATGGCTCGCGTGCGACGCGAAATCACCGCTTCAACGCATCCTGGGTCTAGATGAAATGTGCCTGCGGAGATGTCAGCAAAGATAGGAGTCGCTCCAACGCGACAGATTGCTTCTGCCGCTGCGACGAACGTGAACGGTGACGTGATCACCTCGTCGCCAGGCTCAATCCCCATCGCATCAAGGCCCAACACCAAGGCATCGGTCCCTGAGTTGACACTGACCGCATGCTCGACGCCCAAGTACTCGGCAACTTCCTTCTCGAATGCGAAAACGTTTGGGCCATGAATGAACTGGCCGGAGCCGACGACGTCCTGGATGGCAGCCGCCAGTTCACCACCGATCACCTGTTGCTCCGCAAGCAAGTTGAGCATCGGGATTCGACTAGTTCGCGTTGCCCTATTCATCGCCATTGTCTTTCTGCAATCCTGCGGGTCCTTCAAAGTACCTCAGCATAGCATCGTGTATGCAGGTCACCGAAGCCAGAAGTCAGATCGATCTCACGTCCATCGACGATCAACGAGCGATACGAATCCCCGCCTGCAATCCGCACCGCATCCGGCAAGTGCTCTTCATTCACCGATAAATGCCAATCGACACGAGCGCGTTCGAACTCCATCGTGCCACGGGCGGTGTTGAGATTGTGTTCCTGCACGTGGACATTGACAATCGGACCGAACAGCCAGAGCAGCAGATCGAGCAGGTGAATTCCGATATTGAAGATCAGCCCGCCGGAACGGTCCTGTTGCCCTTTCCATGATACCTGATACCACGGCCCTCGCCGTGAAACGTAGGAAAGCTTTACGCGAAAGAAGTGATCAGGATTGGTGGAACGGACATGACGCCTAAGATCAATCGCTCCGGGATGGTAGCGAAGTTGCAGGATCGTAAAGACACGTCGACCGGATGTTGCTTCCGCCTTCAATATCCTGTCGATGTCGACAAGATCAATGACCAGTGGTTTCTCGCAAATTACGTCCATGTCGTTTTCCAAGCCTAGAATGACATGATCGACATGGAGGTCGTTGGGAGTACAGACCGTGAGGTACTCGATCGCATTCGATGAATGCTGCAACTCCTGAAGTCTCTCGCTAAATTTATGCGGCGTTTTCAGGAACTCGGCTGTGGGGAAGAATTGATCCAGAATGCCTGCCGAATCGTGCGGATCAACCGCAACAATCACTTCATTGCCGGTGGTTCGTATCGCCTTCAGATGTCTTGGAGCAACGAAGCCGGAGACACCGAGTAAAGCAAAATTCGCCATGAACGTCTTCTTGCAGAGTCCTTACGAGGCATGTGATCGCAGTGTCCCGCAGCGTCCGCGCATGTTGGTCGCCCCCTCAATTTCCTCTCCCAAAAAACCGCCCATTTTTCACACAAACTAACGTAACCTGCACCTCGTGTCAACAAAAACGGTGCGGGACGTGCAGTACACATTTTCTCGTCCTCAGGGCCAGTGCGACCGGGACACTGCATGTTGCGGGGGACATGCAGCGTCAAGCCCTCCGGCACTTCGAGATGATTTTTTTCAAAGCGACGACGGTTGAAATGACGATGGCGAGTACGACCCGTACTTGTTTCTACAGGAATGGCGTCTTCGTCGAGGGAGTTGCCGTTTTCTTCGTCGGCCGGTGGGTTGGCGATCGTTCGTCGTAGCGATACCAACAGGTTGTGGGATAAGCAATGTAGAAACATGCGAAAGCAATTCGCCAGGTAGCGACGATCGCTCAGCCGATCCGCATACCGTTCGCATTTCCGGCATTACTCATCGTCGATAAACCGCTTCCCCAGATCTGCATAAGCATCGATGCGGCGATCTCGCAAGAAAGGCCAATGGGTGCGCGCGGTATCAATTGAGTTGAGATCACACTCGACGATCAGCGTCTCTTCGACATCGTGCTCCGCGCGAGCAACGACCTGTCCGTAGGGATCGGCCACGAACGAAGCGCCCCAGAACTGCAATTCGCCCTCGTGGCCGACACGGTTCGGTGCCGCCACGAACACGCCGTTCGAAATCGCGTGGCTCCGCATCATCGTTTCCCACGCCGAGTGCTGACTCGCACCGTAGATTTCCTTCTCATCGGGCAACCAGCCAATCGCCGTTGGATAAAAGAGAATCTCGGCACCAGTCAGCGCCGTCAGCCGCGCAGCCTCCGGAAACCACTGGTCCCAGCAAATACAAACGCCAATGCGACCGAAGCGAGTCGGAAAGCTGCGAAAGCCCAAGTCGCCCGGCGTAAAGTAAAACTTCTCGTAGAACAGCGGATCATCCGGGATGTGCATCTTGCGATACATTCCCAGCTGACTGCCATCCGTATCGAAGACGACGGCCGTGTTGTGATATAGCCCAGCAGCGCGACGCTCGAACATGGAGCCGACGATCACCACTTCGTGTTTTCGGGCGGCTGCGGCCAACAGTTCGCTCGTCGGTCCCGGGATCGGCTCCGCTTCCGCGAAGCGGTCGTGATCCTCCGTCTGGCACGGATACTGGTTGTGAAACAGCTCTTGCAGACAGATGACGTTCGCGCCACGATCGGCGGCGTCGGCGATTCGCGAAAGGGCTTTCTCGACATTCGGCGCTTTCGCATTGGCGCAGGTCATCTGAACCAAGGCGATCGATACTTTGCGACTCTTGAGGTTGCTTTCCATGCCGTGTTTTTTAGCACGGAAGTCGCGACACACAAGCCCGCATTCAATCGAATGGCGAGCGACAGATGACCGCTCTCTATTGAGCCTATTCTGTCGACAAGCAGCAATTACCGCGAGATAACGACGCTCGAGCCTTTCGACAGGATGCCGAAGACGTCGCCGGCGTCTCGCGCCGTCAACGCGATGCAACCTTGGCCCGGTGACGCACTGTTCGGAGAGCTGCCATGGATACAGAAATTGTTACCCAAATCGAGCCACACGCGCCCATAGGGATTGTTCGGATCGTCTATCGGAATCGTCTGGCCGTTGCCGGCGTAGTAGGTTCGCCCTGGCTGTTTGTCGTTGATTTGATACTGGCCAGGCACCGGTGCCGGATCGCTGCCGACCGTAACCGTAAATCGACCGGCATAGAGCTTACCAACGAACAACGTCAGTTCGGTGTTGCTCAACGAAATTTCGGCTCGAAATGGTCCGCGGACAACTTTCAATTCGCGAGCGGCGAGCGGTGCCTCGGGGTTCTCGATGCTGTTGATATTCGCCAGCAGCTGCCAAGGCACTTCGTAGCGATCCGCGACGTTCATCAGCGTGTCGCCAGGTTGCGGTTGATACGCCGGCTCGATCAAATGCTCCGTCGAGTAAATCACTTTTCCCGCCAGCGGATCTAACAGATCGACCACTTGCGAAAACTCATCTGCCGACAAGGTGGGATCGTTGTAATACGGCGTAAGCTTAATTAACGCATCGTGCCAGGCCTCGCCGTCGATTTTTGCCTGCACCGATTGCATGATCGATTGGAACGAATTCGCACCAACGCCGGAACCCTCGCTTGCGACAAGATCATTGACGTTGGCTTGCGTCGAGTTGGCAGTTGCTTGCAGGCTGTCATTCGACGAGACTTCCGCAGCAGGCTCCTCGCGCAGCGGGCTGTAGTCGCTATAGCGATTCGAATCGCCGTAACGGCTTGTGGGTGCTGCCAAGCTGTTCGAGGTGTTCGCCGGTTCGCGCAGATCGTTAGAAATCGTTGGTGTCGATGAGCCCAAGGGGATTGCGCTCGAGCTAGCCGGGACGGGAGTGCTCTCGAGACCTGAGACCTCATTGGCCTTCGAGGCTGGCGCAGCGGTAACACTGAGAAGGTCAGGAGCAGCGATCGCTGGAGCAGCTGGTGTAGTTGGGGCTGGAATCGGCAGACTGTGTGGATCACCTAGGCCCGGTTCGCCCAGACTGGGGCGATTTGGGGAAGTCAGGCTGCTCGTGCCATTAGTAGTTTCAGACGCGTGGCTCGCGTGTGAGTCAGCCGCATGATCGAGAGTTTGCGGTGTGGTGCCCCACGCTGAAGTCGGCGTTGTTGCGGCTGACGCACCAGGATTGGCGGACCCAGAACCCGCATCACCGGCTAGTGGCACGCCCAATTCGATCTGCAACGCAGGGTCGGCGGCACCCGTTTCCCAGGCAAGTTCCTGCGAAGATTGGTCAGGTTTGTTCAGTACGACATAAACGCAGTACAAACCGGCCAGCAAAAGTACGACAACCACGGAAGTCTTGAGAGTATCCACCATCGTCCTCCTTGACGATCAGAAACGGCGCAATTTCTTTCTGCGCGCGGGAGAATCATAGAAGAACTCTTCGAATCACGAAAGAGGAATTGAGTCGGCCTCGCTAGCAGAATCGATGCCAGCAGCTGGTGATTCCCCGCTGCTCGGAAATCCGATAACCTACGGCGGACGCAATCGAGAAATTTCGAGCATCTCTACATCACCTCTATCTCTGTCGTCCTAACCGATGCCACGAGCCACCGGAACGATCGTCACCTACCCAGCGCGCGCGTCGTTCGCATGGTATTTCGTGCTGATCGCGGTCGGCGCTGTCACGCTGATGCTCCCGGTGTGCGGCCAGGCTGCGAAGCCCGCAATCAGCTTGCTCGATGCGGCCTTCACGGCGACGAGCGCCGCATGCGTCACGGGCTTGGCCGTACGGTCGACCGGGCACGACTTCTCGCTGCTCGGTCAAATCGTGATCTTGTCGCTGATCCAGCTCGGCGGCATCGGCATTATGACGGTTACGACGCTCATTACGTTTCGCCTGGGAGGACGAGCCAACTTGCGCCATCGAGCCGTTCTTGCGGAAACGCTCGGTGTTCAATCGGAGCCTGACTTGGGCTGGGTGCTAGGAAGTGTCTTCAAATTGACATTGGTCATCGAAGCCATCGGGTTCGTCATCCTTGCGGCGCGCAACTTGATGATCGACCCACCCGTCCAAGCTCTGTGGCACGCACTGTTTCACTCTGTCTCCGCCTTTTGTAACGCCGGATTCTCGCTGAACGACGACAGTCTCATGCGTTACCAAGGCGATCCAGTCGTGAACCTCACGATCTCGGGACTGGTGATTAGTGGTGGACTCGGCTTTCCCGTCATGCTGGATATTCAACGCAACTGGCAAGGGCCTTGGGCCAAGCGGTGGGAGCGTCTGTGCCTGCATTCGAAGATCATGCTCCTTGGCACCTGTGCTTTGCTCGTTTTCGGCACAAGTGCGTTCCTGACGCTCGAATGGGATGGCATCTTGCAAGAGTTCTCGTTGGGTAAAAAGGTGCTCGTGAGCTTCTTTCATTCGATGAGTTGCCGGACAGCTGGTTTCAATACGGTCGATCTCGGTTCGCTGACCAATGCGAGCTTATTCATCTCGATCTTGCTGATGATGATCGGAGCCGGTCCGTGCTCGACCGCAGGAGGCTTCAAAGTGTCGACGTTTATGGCTCTCGTTCTGAACGCTCTAGCGACGCTTCGAGGAGATAAGAAGATCAGTCTTTTTCGACGAACGGTCTCGCCATCCGTGGTCACTCGTGCTACGTCCACTTTGCTGCTATTCGCGGTGGTCGCTGTCTTGGCATTGACGGTGCTTCTAGTAGCCGAGCAGTCCAATGTCACTCACCGAGAATCGCAAGCTGTCTTCCTGGACTCCATGTTCGAGGTCTTCTCCGCACTCGCGACCGTTGGCCTGAGTACCGGCTTCACATCCCAGCTTACCGACGTTGGTCGGTGTATTATCATCATCTTGATGTTTGTCGGGCGGCTCGGCCCGATTTCGGTCTTCGTGGCGTTGTCGCAAGACGAACGCACGCATAAAGTCGAGTTTCCGAATGAAGAACTCTTGATTGGTTAGCTAGTATGGCCGCAAAAAAATTCATCGTCTTGGGACTGGGGTCTTTTGGTGCCGCGTTGGCACGACGGCTGACCAAGAACGGTTGCCAGGTGATGGGGGTCGATGGCAATCGGGAACGCGTCGATGAAGTCAAAGACGAGCTTTACGAGACGGTGATCGCAAACGTGTCAGATCGCAGTTCGTTGGAGGAGTTAGGTTTGCCGGATGCCGATGTCGTCTTCATCAGCCTCGGCGAAGATATCACCCCCTCGCTTCTCACGGCGCTGCATGCCAAGGAACTAGGTGCCAAGCGAATCATCGTCAAAGGCGTCACGGCAGATCATGGCAAGCTATTGGAGCACTTGGGCGTCGAGCGAGTTGTCTTTCCCGAGTTGGAAATTGCCAACGAACTGGCCGACCGAATGGCGTGGCCCAATGTGTTGGATTTTTTGCCGATTGATCCCGACTACAGCATCATTGAATTGGCGATGCCTCCGTCGTGCGTCGGCATGACGCTGCAAGAAGCGGATCTGCGCCGCAGGTTTGGCGTGTGGATCATGGCGATCAAAGATGCGCTTTCGGGGCAGCTGACCGTCTTGCCGGCAGCCGAACATCGGTTGAACGATGATCAACTGCTGCTCGCGCTGGGTAAACAGGATCAACTCGAAAAGTTGCGGCTTCTGAAGTGAGCCGACCCCAGTGTTGCGGAAACGGAGCGTAGGACGGGTCTCCAGACCCGTCCGTTCTCACGCACAACGGAGTTTCGTCCAGTGTTCGCAGCATTCACCCAAAATGAAATCTGTGGACAACTGCCAAACTACAGCCTTTCTTTGTCTATGGACGGGCCTGGAGACCCGTCCTACGACGCTTTTATATCGTAGCGCCGTATATCGTAGCGCCGAGTGAACTCCCAGCGCTAACGAAAGTCGCGCGACGGGCTGTGCAGCGAGGCGAGGCGGTCGGTGAGATCTTCGAGTCGTCTGGCAATCACATGCACCACTTCGTTCTTTCGCTCGAGCTTGCCGTAAGCAATCATCGCCGTCGACCTGCGTGCAGCCTGATCGTAACGCTGCCACGTCGATTGATGCACGACCAGGTTGGCGATGCCGGTTTCGTCTTCCAAGGTCACGAACGTGATTCCCTTGGCCGTGCTTGGCCGCTGTCGCATCAAGACGATTCCTGCCACTTTCACCATATGGTCATGCGGGTAAGTCACCAGTTGCGCTGCGGGCGTTACGCCCAGCGAGTTCAATTGCTCGCGATGAAACGACAATGGATGCTGCCGCAAGGTAAGTCCTGCCGCGTGATAGTCGGCGAACACTTCTTCTTGTTCATCTAACTTGGGCAGCATCGGGGCCAACGATTCGCTCGAATGAAGATCGAACAGTCGCGGTCCTTGTTCGCGTTTTGGGGCTCGATCGAGCGCTTGCCACAAGGCTTTCCGCCGATCAAGACCGCAAGACTGAAAGGCGTCGGCAGCAGTCAGTCGCTCGACGACTGCTTGGCTGAGATTGGTGCGGGCGACGAGATCGGCGATCGACGCGAACGGTCGCGTTCTTGCTTGCACCAGCGACTCGGCGGCTGCTCGGTGTAAGCCTCGCACCAATCGCAAGCCCAACCGCAACGCTTGGCCTTCCTTTTCCAGCGTGCAATCCCAGTCGCTGTGGTTGATGTCGATCGGACGCACTTCGACCGGCGTGTCGCGACGCTCTCGGGCGTCACGGATCAATTGTGCCGGTGCGTAAAAACCCATCGGCTGGCTATTGATCAACGCGGCCGTAAACGCAGCTTGATAGTGATATCGCAGCCAGGCTGACACATAAGCCAGCTTGGCAAAGCTCGCCGCATGCGATTCCGGAAAACCATACTCGCCAAAGCCGCTGATCTGTTTGAACAACCGCTCCGCAAATTCTTCCGTATGACCGCGTTCGAGCATCCCATCGAAAAGCTTTTGTCGGAAACTGTCGATCAAGCCCGGACGCCGCCAGCCTCCCATCGCCTTGCGCAATTGATCGGCTTTTCCCGGCGTAAAGCCAGCCGCGACGACCGCCAACTGCATCGCTTGCTCTTGAAACAAGGGCACACCCAGCGTCCGTTCGAGGACTTTATTAACCTTGTCGTCCGCACAAATTGGCTCGATCGCCTCGCCGTTGCGGACTCGGTCGCGTCGATCTAAATAAGGATGCACCATGTCGCCTTGGATCGGTCCCGGCCGCACGATCGCGACTTCGATCACGATGTCATAGAATCGCTCGGGGCGTAGACGAGGTAACATGCTCATTTGTGCCCGGCTTTCGATTTGAAACACGCCGACCGTTTCCGCACGGCTGATCATGTCATAAACGTCGGAATCATCTTGCCGGATATTGGCAATCGTCAGCTGGCATCCGTGATGTTTCTCAATCATATCGAAACAGCGATGAATGGCCGTCAGCATGCCGAGTGCCAGGCAATCGACTTTTAAGATGCCCAGCGTGTCGAGATCGTCCTTGTCCCACTGAATCACCGTGCGATCCACCATCGCGGCGTTCTCGATGGGGACCAGCTCGCACAGCGGGCCTTGCGTGATGACCATGCCGCCGACGTGTTGTGACAAGTGGCGAGGGAAACCGAGTAACTCGTTCACCAAAGTCATCAGTTGACGACCAGTTCGCGATTCCGGATCGACACCACTTTGACGACAGCGGTTTGCCAACACCGTATCTTCGCTGCGCCCATCGATGTTCTTCGCCAACGCATCGATCCGGTCGAGTGACAAGCCGAGAGCTTTCCCCACGTCTCGTACCGCCGAGCGCGCGCGATAAGTGATCACGGTCGCCGCAAGTCCCGCTCGATCACGACCGTATTTGTTGTAGACGTATTGCAAGACTTCTTCGCGACGCTCGTGCTCGAAATCGACGTCGATGTCGGGAGGCTCGTTGCGTTCGCGACTGACGAATCGCTCGAAGAGCAGATCCGTGTCCATCGGATCGACGGCCGTAATGCCCAAACAAAAACAGACCGACGAATTCGCCGCCGAGCCGCGGCCTTGGCAAAGGATATTCCGCGAACAAGCAAACTTGACGATGTCGTAGACCGTCAGAAAGAACGCCTCGTAACGAAGGTCTTTAATGATCGCCAGTTCGTGTTCCAATTGCTTCTGGATCGAGTCAGGCACTTGGTCGTGATATCGCTGGCGAGCCCCTTGCCAAGTGAGTTGCCGCAAATACTCAAAAGGCGACTGATCCGCGGGAACGAGTTCTTCCGGGTACTCGTATCGCAAGTCATCCAGCGAAAACGTACAACGATCCGCGACTTCGATCGTGCGGCGCACGGCATCTGGCACGCGAGCGAAGACTTGTTGGATTTCTTTCAGCGTCCGCAAGTGCCGCTCGGCGTTCGGCAGCAAGCGGTCGCCCAGTGCTTCGACCGTCGTGTTATGGCGAATCGCTGTCAGTACATGTTGAAGTACCATGCGT
>CAUJKL010000104.1 GCA_963204995.1 Planctomycetota bacterium
ATCGATTGTACTCGACGATACCCAATTACGTTGAATAAACCCACTTACCCAGCAAAAGCGTTGGCACCAACAAGGCCAAGATACCGACCGCGTAAGGCCAATCCGCCATTAACAAAGTCACTGCAGCATCCAGGACGATTAGCGAGAGGATGCTTTGCTTAACCGCAGCTTGAACTTGCTTCGGAGTTGGGTCGGCGACCGCGACCAAACAGCGACGCAAGATCGAGACGGTGAGCAGGAAGAGGGCCATCGGCCAAACGAACTTCGGCTCGATATGGAACCGCTGTGCTACTTCGGCTGGGGCGTACTTCGGGAAGAAAGCCAACATCACCACGCCAGTGGCCATTAACCCTACTCCGAATGTGAGAAGCAAACGACTGCTCTCCTTCGCCTCGGTGCGTGCAAACCACGTCACTCCCGCGACATAAACGCCAATGCCTCCCGCGACAATCAGATGACTCATGTCAAAGTTGAGTGGTGTAAGGTCGCCCGAGGCGGCAAAACTCATCCCCAACAGCACATTGAAAAACCGGCACGCTCCCATCGCCAGCGGACCAAGCGGCGTGTTCTTGAGAATCTTGTCGTAGGTAACCACGCTCGCGGCAAGCAGCAGCGCCACCGCGCCGCTCCGCCACGGAACCGAAGCAGGGATTGTCTCAATCAGGCTTACGCACGACGCCAGGAACACACCACCCGCCAGCATTCCGTAACCGAGTAGCCGTGCCTGGTGTCTTGAGATTCTTCCAGATGGTAGCGGTCGCGCTGGACGTTCCTGCGTGTCGACTTCAAAGTCATACACGTCGTTCAAGATCATGCCCGCCGTGTACAACAAACACGACGCGATGGCCAAACAAACGAAACCGCCGACAGGCTTCAACGATCCTGCTACGAATACGAAACCCATTGCCACATCGGCAATGGCGGTGAAGACATTCGGTGCGCGAAAGAGCTGAAGATAGGCAAGTAGCTTCGACGCGTCTGCTGATCTGTCCTCGCTCTCGCCGCTCATTTCATGGCTACTCGACGGTGATTCCCAAGTCCTGCATCACGGCCGTTAAGTACTCGCGGGCTTCGCGGGCGGCGTCATCCGGGTTGTCGATGTACGGATAAAGCTCGACCGTGATCCAGCCGTCGTAGCCGGTCTTCTCGATCGCTTGGAACGTCGCCTTGAAATCGATCGCTCCGTGGCCGGGAATCAAATGCTTGTGGACTCGGGTCGAGGCAATATCTTCGAAGTGGTAATGCTTCGTGTGCGGTGCCATCTTCGCAACCCAATCTTGCGGGTCTTCGCTGACACAGTAGGCATGTCCGACGTCAAAATTCAGACCGATCCACGGCGAGCTAATGCGATCGGCAAAGTCCAGATACTCGTCGAACTTCTCGATCATCAGTTCGGGTTCCGGCTCGATCAGCAACAGGATCTCTAACTGCTCGGCGACTTCGACACAGGGCATGATCTCGTCGTAAAAGATCTGTGCCGCATCTTTCCACGACTGCTCGGCGGTCAGCAAACCACCTGGCTCCGTCGTGACATTGGGCGCACCGATCTCTTTCGCCAGCTGAAGCGAACGCTTGGTATGCTCGCGGCGAATCGCTCGATAATGCGGATCGGGATCGGTCCAGCCGGGATGCCAATACGGTTGCCGCGGATCGTTCACCGCGTTCATCATGAAGGCGTTGATATTGGCGATTTGCAGATTGTACTTTTCGAGGTGATCTCGAATCGACTGCTTCCGTTCTTCGAGCAAGAATGAAGGCCAGGCGTGAGGCACATCGGCTAGGATTTCGATACCGGTGTATCCCAGCTCGCCGATCTTGCGGATCGTGTCCTCGATCGAGAAGTGCGTATACGCGTTGCTGCTAAAGGCGAGCTTCATAGGACTCTGGCTCGTATCTACTAACGATTTCGTGGGAATTCAAACCGCCAGTTTAGTCTCCCTGGGGACGACCGAGAAGGCGCGGGCGATCGATCGGATAACTCCCAGCGACGTGAATTCCCACTAAATTCACGAGTCATGCTGCGATGGGGGATGACCAAGCCCGTCAAGAATGTTTGATTTTGGTTCTGTGTAGACACTGAGCCAGCAACACAACTTCCCTTCACCCGCGCGAATATGGCAGACTCCCCAGGCCGAGCGTCTATGGAGATTAACCTGCAACGAGGCCAAAGCGAGCGATGCCGGCATCAGGTAACTTCAATCTGATTGTCGACTTGAT
Organism: Planctomycetota bacterium; assembly: GCA_963204995.1. Classification (GTDB taxonomy): domain Bacteria; phylum Planctomycetota; class Planctomycetia; order Pirellulales; family Pirellulaceae. The sequence continues at coordinate 2,218 of CAUJKL010000104.1, forward strand.
TTACCCCAACAACAGTTCCGACGGCCGTTTGCGCGAGTTGTTTGTGATGGAATGTTGGAACTCGCCCGATCAAGGTGAGAACACCATCGTCGAACCGGCACGAGACTCGACGAATCGCGCGATAGGGACTGTGTTGCAACTGGATCCGGGCTGCTTCAGAAACTTCATCCGTCGTCTGTTGTTCGCGGTGGTCCATGTAAATCGACACCTCAGCCTCCTTTGCCAATGCTCATTTCCGACGCTACGCTTGCACCCTTTTAGATCAGGATGTCTTTCGTTCGACCTGTCGTCTGTGGGCGACGACTTCACTGGGATATCAAACAGCAGAATCGTGCCCGTGATTATAGGGCAATCTCCCGAATCGTCAAAGCAATAACTTGCGATTTCCAGGGCTTTTGTGTTTTTCAAATTGCGTCGATGGTAACCCGATGCGTAAGTTTTCAAGTTGCGCACTCTTCAGTGCCAAAGGCACGACACAACCACTGCCGGTGGCGTGAGCCACCGGAACGCCGCCAATTGAAGGCTCTAAGGCCCGGCGGGCCGACACGTGGCGTTTGTGTCGACCCTGCGGGCCTTCGCCTCTGCAGCGTTTTATGACCGGTGGTTCACACCACCGGCAAGGGATATGCCGACCCTTCGGGCCGAGAACTCCCAACTTCAAAATGCGTAAGCGAGGCACCACCAGTGAATTCCTCGCTAACGCTTCAGGTTTCCATTAGAGATAGCATCTCAAATTGAAAAACCAAAATGTGCTGTCGCTATTTCGAAACGTCTGCGATTTTTTGAATGCGATGCCAGGCACAACAGACTCAGAACTCCTGATCCGGCAGAAATACGGTGAACCATAATTCGTGGTCGTCCTGAATTCGTGGGAGCACATC
>CAUJKL010000105.1 GCA_963204995.1 Planctomycetota bacterium
CGGCATTAGCATCGAAACGGTCAAAGAGCATGTGCAGAATATTCTTCGCAAGCTCGATGTGAACGATCGCACGCAAGCGGCCGTCTGGGCCGTGCGCCGCGGCGTCGTTTAACCATCGGCGGAAGATAAGCGTCGTAGGACGGGTCTCCTGGCCCGTCATGCGACGGACGGACGGGCCGGGAGACCCGTCCTACGAATACATGATGAACCTTCTTGTCGGTACAAGTGACTGACTCCAAACTACGGCCTCTTCCAAGAGGCCGTTTCGCGTTTCTTGTTCAAGCAGTGTGGCTCTCGAAGTATGATTACGATTGACGGCTCGCAAGGCGAAGGTGGTGGACAGATCGTACGATCGTCGCTGGCCTTGTCGCTCGTGACAGGAACTCCGGTCACGATCGAGAACGTTCGCGCGGGACGAAAGAAGCCGGGGCTGCTCCGTCAACACTTAACGGCAGTTCACGCAGCCACCGAGATCAGTGGCGCGAAGGTCGATGGAGCGGAACTCGGCTCCCAGCGATTCGTGTTCGAGCCCGGTACGGTGAAGGCTGGCGAGTATCGTTTCAGCGTCGGTTCTGCGGGTAGCACAACGCTGGTCTGCCAAACGGTCTTGCCTGCATTGATGCTTGTCAAAGGCACATCAAACATCGAGGTGCTCGGCGGGACACACAATCCCTTCGCGCCGCCCTTCGATTATCTGACCAAAGTGTATTTCCCTCTACTGCGAAAGATGGGGCCGATCGTTGAGTCGGGTGAATGCCGTCCCGGTTTCTATCCGGCGGGCGGCGGGAGCTTTCGTATTCGTGTCATCGGAAGTCCGAACCTAAAGCCGTTCGAGTTGCTACAACGTGGCAAACTCGTCCGGCGCGAAGTCCGTGCCCTGGTCGCGAATTTGCCCAAGCATATCGGCGAACGAGAATGCAAGCTGATCGCCCGCAAGACCGACTGGGACGCGAAGAGTTTCATCATCGCTGAAGTCAAAGGCTCGCCGGGGCCTGGCAACGTCGTGATGATCGAACTGGAGTTCGAACATGTGACGGAGCTGTTCATTGCCTTCGGCGAAGTCGGCAAGAAGGCGGAACGCGTCGCGAACGAAGTGCTCCAAGCGGCTCGCAAGTACCTGGAATCAGACGTGCCCGTCGGCCCTTACCTCGCCGATCAGCTCTTGTTACCCCTGGGGCTCGCCGCGCATCAAGGCCAACCGGGCGCGTACCGAACCGGACCGCTGACCGAACACACTCGAACCCACATCGATGTCCTCAAACGCTTTCTCGATATTGAGATCGACGTCGAGGAAGACGGCGACATGCGGACGATTCGACTGTGGAAGCGCTAAGTGAGTGAGGCGACGTGGCGAGGTGGCTGGGGCTGAGTCGGCGAAGCCCCGGCTTACCATGAACTCCAATCAGCCGTGGCGTCGAAGACTCCGCCACAGCCACCCGCCACCCGCCTGTTTCAAGATTTGGAAGTTATTTCCCGGGCGATCCTAAGTGAGTGAGGCGGCGTGGCGGGCTATACCCTTGCGGAAGTTTGATGGGTCGCGTCAAATACCACCGCGCGTATTGAAAAATGGCTGTCCGAATCACGAATCTGCGAATGTCTGTCGAGCAACCGGAATCCGAGTTGCCGAGACGGATTGCGCGGCGACTGAAGCTTTCAGCAGCCGACATCCTGCGTTGGCGCATTCTCCGCAAGAGCCTTGATGCTCGCTCGCGCAGCGATTTGCAATTCGTTTATTCGGCGATTGTCGAGTTATCGGACGAGCCCAAGTGCTTGAAGCGTTTGGAGCTGGACCGCGATATTGCGATCTTTCAGCCGGAATCGTTCGACGATCCAGACCCTGGGAAACAATCGCTTTACTCGCGGCCGGTTGTCGTTGGTTCGGGCCCGGCCGGTTTGCTTGCCGGTTACTATCTGGCCCGTCGCGGCTATCGTCCGGTGATCATCGAGCGAGGCCAGCCCGTCAAGGATCGCGTTCCGGTCTTGCGAGCCTTCGATCGGCATGAAGCGGATCATCAGAACGAGAACAACTACTTGTTTGGTGAAGGCGGAGCGGGAGCTTTTTCCGATGGCAAACTGACTTGCCGAATGAGTGGCGCGGATGTGGATTGGGTGTTGGAGGCGTTTGTCGAGTGCGGTGGTCGGCCCTCGATCATGTATGAGCATCGTCCTCATCTGGGCAGCAACAAACTGCCGATGATCTGCCGCAACTTTCGCCGCAAGATCGAAGCGTTGGGGGGCGAGTACCGCTTTGGGTGTCGTCTGGAAAGTCTTCAAGTTTGTGATACCGCGATCACGGGCCTGCATACATCCAGTGGGTTCATTCCCGCAACGCATGTCGTCTTAGGGATCGGACACAGCGCGCGAGATACCTACGAGATGCTGCACGCCGCTGGCATCCCGTTTCAACAAAAGGCGTTTCAGCTGGGGCTACGCATCGAACAACCACAATCGCAAGTCGACGATTGGAAGTACGGCCGCGATCAGTACCGCGAGTTACTGGGTGCTGCGGACTACAGCCTGGTCGCAAAGGGACAGCGTGATTTGTATTCGTTCTGTATGTGTGCAGGAGGTGTCGCGATTCCGAGCATCTCCGAGCCCCATCGATTCTGCACGAACGGCATGAGCAATTCGCGACATGACACGCCGTTCGCCAACAGCGGACTGATGATAACGCTCGAACCCAACGAATTCGGCAGCGAGCACCCGCTGGCCGGAGTCGAGCTTCAGCGTCGTTACGAAGCGATCGCGTTCGAACTTGGTAAGCGAGATTATTTGAGCCCGATCCAATGGGCTCGCGATTTTGTTGCCGGGCGAGCCTCTTCTCACGATCAGAAGATTCCCTCTTCGTACCAACGCGGCACGGTGACGACCGATTTGCAAGCAGTCCTTCCGCCAGCTGTGATTCAGGCGATTCGAGCAGGCTTGCCAATTCTGGACAAACGCTGGCGTGGCCGTTTCCTCGAAAACGCCACACTGATCGGCCCTGAGATGCGCGGCAGTTCACCCGTGCGTATCGACCGCGACCAGACGACGCGACAGGTTCCGGGACTTGCGGGCATGTATCCCGTTGGCGAAGGTGCGGGATACGCTGGAGGAATTATTAGCGCCGCAGTAGACGGACTACGCTCGGCCCGCGAGATTGTCCGGCGGTTTGCGCCTTTGCGGGCGTAATACTGGCGACGCTACCGCCCGACGACAATTGTCCAATTCTGTTCGCTGTCGTGATGAGACACTTGCACGACACTTTGGCCATTGAGCAATTTCAATTGCCAGTTCAGCGGCACGACTTCACTCGTTAGCAGCCGCGAATCCGCGATCGTCGATCGACCGGTTTCGACCAACTCGGCTCCGGTAAGTCGATACAGTACGATCGCCCAAGGATCGCGCTGTATGAAAATTAGTTCGCGCACGCCAACTTGGGCGTAAAACGGCAGCTTCTCCGCCGAGCGGTCGAAAGGGCTGACAATCTCAATGGCTAAATCGGGACCGCCGAACCAGTGTGTCCCGCAATCCTCCGCCTCGGTCTCGTTAAGAAAGACCGCCACATCGGGACAGCGATAATTCTCCTGCCACTGCGTCTTACGGTCACTGACATTGACGCCAGGATTGACTCGACCGAGCCCAGGCCACTTTACCGCCAGCGTTAGAATCGTGCAGAGGTCGTCAACCAAGTCCTGGTGTTCGTTGTTCGCCATTGGTGCCATGACATACAGCCCTTCCCAGACTTCGTCATACTTGTCAGTGCCATCTGCACGCCGCTGGGCGATAAGACGTTCTTCCAAATTCCTATCCGTGATCAAGGCAACCACTGTCAGTCCTCCTGTTATTCAAATCGTCTCTACATTCTACTCATCCCGACCGGGTCGCCTCAAGAACGATGAAGCATAGGTGATAATGCGATTTGTAGGCTGGACACCTCGTCCTACCAGGAAACCGTTTGAATCACCGGTATCACGGTCGGAGACGCCTTGCATCGACGTTGATTCGGAAATCCTGGCGAGCGGCATCGAGTTGCTCGTCACCGGAGAACGTCAACTCTTTTCGCTCGCCGGTCCACCGATCGCTGGCGGACTGTTGCGTCGCGTGGATCGCAAGGCCGAGTTCAAATTGCTTGGCTAGCGCGAACGCTACTCCAAACTGAAAGCGGTCCTCGGGGTAGATGGGAACCGACAGCGACTCCAAAGACCAACGATCAATATGCAGCTGTCGCCAATCACTCTCGCCACTGTCTGGGCTTAGCTGTTGCTGGATTTCTCGTGGCAAGCGTTCGACTGCCGAATCATGGATCGCGACTTGCACACGGCTGCTCCGTGGCGAATAAAGTTCCCACGCCGGCCAGTGATCGCAGTAGCCGAGCGACTCACTCGCGGGAAATGCGAGTACGCCAACAATCAGCGTGAGGCACAACATTTCCGTCGCGCAGAGACCCGCTCCGCTGCTCGCTGACTCTTCGTCGACCTTGCGCTCGGCAAACAACATCCAAGCTTGCGCGATGAAGTACAAGTTCCAAACCAATACTCCGGGCTGATGCGCCAGTCCCCACGGGCCAAGGATCAGTAGCAACAGTAGGTGTAAACCGATGGCAGCAACGACCGCGATGCGTCGCGTCCGCGGAACGAGCAAGCCAACTCCAACAAGTAATTCTCCGAGCGGGAAGAGCGCAGCGAGCCATGCTTGCAGGTTGACTGGCCAGTCGGCCGAAGTCACGCCGACGAAGCCGGTGAGCGTCGATAGGAACTGCGGGCCGAGTGAGTGAAGGAACTGGTAATCGAACTTGCTGATCGCTGAGTAGACATAGATGCTGACAACCAGCCATCGCATCAACTGGTTCGCGGCGCGTTCGCGGCAATTTGCCATGACCGTCGCGAACAAAATAAACTGGTAAGTCCACGGTTGAAAGCGATGCTGATTTAGCAGCACCAACAGTGTCGTTGCGACGGCAAACGCAATCATCCCTCGCCGCCACACGGTTTCCTGCGTCGAGATTCCCGCAACGAGCAACGACCCAACGACCACCGTGATCGCGAACCAATCGAAGTAACCCGGCACACCGGTGAGTGCGGACGCGAACGGAATCTGCGGGAAAACCGTCTGCGGCGTCCACAACCGCCACGTCACGAGGAACAGCAGCAAGCCGAAGCCGGCCCAGACGCGGCGATACCAGATCGACTGCATTAGTTACTGACCGTGATCAACCGATCCTCGGGATCTTCCGAAAGGATCAGACCACGGAATTGAACTTCCTGCGGAACTGTGTTGGCATGCAGTTGCAAGCCAATCGGACCCGCTTCGCACAGTTCCGGCATCGGGTCTTCCCAATCAGCCACCTCTTGGCCGTTCACGGCGAAGCGAATGCGATTGCCGATCGCGAGAATCTCCATGCGATTCCAATCACCGACTTGATCCGCCTTCTTGGCGCGGCCGTCGTCTTTGTAAATCGAATTGCGACGGAACAGATCGTAGAAGCCCCAATTGCTCGGGAACATCACGAGGTGCCCTTGGTAGGAATGCGATTCGCCGTCCTTTGCGAACTTCTTCCCCCAGATCGCGATCCCCGAGTGCATCTTCGATTCGACCAGCTTGCCTTCGTAGATCAAGCGGAAGTTGCGATACTTCTTTTTCGTCAGCAAATAGGTGCTGACTTTGGGAGCGTTCTCCTGGCCGTTCTTCGCAACGATCACGCCATCCTTGATCGAGAAGTATTTGTCAGCGTGACCTTCCCAGCCCGTGAAGTCTTTTCCGTTGAACAACGCGACGGCCTTTTCACCGGCCGGAAACTTCACGCTCTTCGACCAATCGGCAACCTTGGGTGCAGGGCTGTCGGCGTTCTCGAAGCTGAACGGAGCTTTGCCTGTGCCGACGTATCCCTCGGCAGGCTTGCCATCTGCGTTCAACTTGTTCACCATCCACAACACACCTCGCGACACGGTATCAAGCCACTCGTCAGCCATCATCGTTTCGTTGTGATGGCCGAGCGTCGTGCCGAAGATGCGGACGTGGTCGTAAATATTGATCCAGATGCAGGGTTGGTCGGATTCTGTTTCTGGGCTGTAGGCTGCGGCGAGTGGCGTGCAATTCGGCCAGATGTTTTCGATCACATACAGTTCACCGTTGGGCGTCTTCCACACCTCCGGGAAGCCCGCCATGATCGGGTTGTCAGCCGCCAAATTGCGAACGTCGAGAGATCGTTTCGCCTTTTCGTGTCGCCGCGACGTGACCCCAATCAGCTTTCGCCATTCATCGGTTTCTGCCACGCGGTAGGAATGCATCGCACAGTGAACGAACACAGCCGCCGCCCCACTCCGCTTGTGTTCGTTGACGATTCCTTCCACAAAAGCCACGTCCTCGATCGCACCAAAGCACTCATTGTGGATGACGACGTCGTAGCCTTCGCTCCAGTTCGGCTTGGCATAGATCGAAACTCTGTGCGTCTTACTGTTCTCGTCACCTTCATGCACGATGTCCCACGCGATGCTGATTCGCTGGCTCAAGCCCTCGCTGATGATCAGCTTTTGACGCGGATAGTCATGACAACAGCCTCCGGCGACAATCAGCCCCTTGAGCTTTGGCTTAGCATCCTCGGCTGCAAACGCAGAAGGAGAGGAGGACGCCACGAGTAGCATCGCGACTAGTGTAAAGCGAAGGGCGAAATTCATGGGGGGCCTCGTGGTCCAGGGAAGATCCAACCGGGAAGAAACTGTCCGCTATCTTAGCCGGTCGACGATGGCATTCAAGCGACAGCAGAGAACTTATCTGTTGTACTCGCAAATTCGCAAGAAGCGTGAACGAGCGAATCGCAGAGTGGGCGGGTGGCTGTGGCGGAGTCTTCGACGCCACGGCTGATTGGAGTTCATGGTAAGCCGGGGCTTCGCGGACTCAGCCCCAGCCACCTCGTTTCTTGAAGTTATTTCCTGGACGATCGCAGAGTGTCGCTGCTCACTTAATCTCGGCGTTCCAACAGCAGCACCGATGTATCGTCCTTTCGACCGCTGCCCTGTGTAAACTCGTTGGATGCATCGAACAGCCGTTGGAGAGTTTCTTCGAGCGGCAGTTCGACGCACTCGGCCAGCGTTCGTATGATCCCTTCGACACCGAATTGATTCTCATCGTCGTCGGCGGGGAACGCTTCTTCCAAACCGTCGGTGAAGAGCAGCAGCCGGAAATTATTGGGGAGCTTGCACACGTACGACTCGTACTCCTCGTCTTCATCCACCGCCAGCGGCAAGCCTCCAGCGTCCTGGCCGGCCAGCGGTTCGATCGTGCCGGTTTCCAGGTTCTGTAGCAGCGGTGGATGATGTCCGGCGGCGGACCACTGAAACGTTTGTGTCTGGGCATTCAGGATGCCGTACAGCAGCGTGATGAAGCCGCCCTTTTCAGTCACGATCGACTGTTCGCACAAGCCTTGATTGATCTCCTCGACAAAGTGAGACGTATCCCGGTGCTCTTGCCTGCGCATCATGCGGACCAGCGTGTGCATCGTCATGATCGACAGACAGGCTTTCATGCCGTGCCCGGCGGCGTCGCCGACCAGCAGCACGATATTGTCGTCCGGGAGCGTGAAGACGTCGTAGTAATCGCCTCCCGCCAGCACCACCGGATGCCCGTCCACGACGCGGATTTGTGAGGGCTCGTAACGAGCACAGATGCGATAACCGCTGGGTGCGACCAGATTCTTCGGCAGCACCGACGCTTGGAGTTTGCGGACGGATTCGACTTCCTCGCGGAGCTTCTTGGTCAGTTCTTTTTCGCGTGCAGCACGTACCGCGTCCAACGTGCTCTTCATAATTGCATGCAGCATGAAAATGTAGTCGCCACCGGCATCACGAGTGACGTAGGCGCTCATGCCGTGGGCCATGAAACGCACGACGCGGAAGACGTCCGACGGCGGACACGCGCCGACGACCGGCGAATCGGGATAACGCTCGCGCACGAGCTCGAATAACTCGAACCCAGTCTCGGGGTCCGGCAGCCCGATGGTCATCAACACAATATCGAACGGTTGTCCCGACTCAATCGCCGCCCGAAAATCCGCAGCCGTCGTCATCGTCAATTCGTTCTCCTCGATGCCAAGGTACATCGAGATCAGATCGGCTTCCGTTTCATTATCCCAGACCGCCAGAATTCGCATCCGTCACCTCTTCACTCTGCCTGTTCCTCGAACGTTCCCGACTGCACGCCTGGAACGGCCCAACCGGTCGGTACTCTGCACATTAAAACCTACGGAAGGCAAATCGAGTAGGGTGAGCCACGGAGATCCGCCGCTTGCCGTTCGCTGATAAAATCGTGCGTTGGAAACCCTTTGGCCCCCGGCCAACTGGAAGATGACAAGTGTGAGGATACGAGCGAAATTGTCGCAACAGGCACTATAAGACACGGACCACAGGGGAAGTTAAACCATTTGCAAATCAACGGGAACTGCCAAAGGTTCCGTGGAATTCGCGGTGATTAACTACACTTTGCGACAGTGGAAACTGCGGAACACTCGCAATACTGTTCGGCACGAGATCAGCTGGCCGGAATAATCCTCAGACACGGCACCTTGGGCACGAGATTTGCGCCATGCATTTGACCGTTACGCTTCACTATCAGGATGGCAGCTACGGTCATAGTGGTCCAGAACATCAACCCCAACAGACTCCGGCGGCAACGCTCGCCAAGAGAACTGCGGCAGCAAGTCGCTCGGCAGAAGTGCCGCGAAGCGTGCCCCGACTCCGATCCCCATCCCGATGGCGACTGCGCCGTACCGAACTGCGACAATCCCACCGACCAGCCGAAGCTCAAAGAGTCCGACATCACGCGAGCAAGTGCTCGCGGCGCTGGAACCGACAACTTTGGAGTTGAGTCAATCGGTGGAAGACGTCGAGAGCGAGCGCGTGCGGCTTCATCGACATTGGAAGCGGCAATTGGAACGCGTCCGCTATGATGCGGAGCGAGCAGCGCGTCAGTACCAAGTTGTGGAATCGGAGAATCGCTTGGTGGCTCGGGAACTCGAGAGCCAATGGGAGCAATCGCTGGTCAAACAACGCCAAACGGAGGAGCAGTATGCTCGCTTCGAGCGTCAACAACCGAGTCACTTGAACGCAGAAAAAGTGCAATCCATTCGGTCACTCGCTGCGGACATTCCGGCGCTCTGGCAGGCGCGTTCCACGCGTCGTCAAGATCACTAGGCAATTGTGCGTCAGTTGATTGATCGCGTCACCGTGACGGTGCAAGGCGAAACGGAACGCGTGGATGTGACGATTCATTGGGCAGGCGGATACGAAAGCCAGCACGAGCAAACTCGACCGATCGCTCGCTATGATCAGTTGACAGACTATCGTCAGTTAATGGCACGCAGTTGTGAGCTGCGCACGAGGGGACAGACGAACGACCAGATCGCAGAGGTACTCAACCAAGAAGATTTTCGACCGCCGAAACGACGCAGCAGCTACAACGCAGCGATGGTTCGGCAACTTGTCTCGCGGAATTCTCCAAGGCCTGTCCATTCGCGATCCCCCGAGGACATTCAGCTCAATCCAGACGAGTGGTTTCTTGCCGACCTGGCGCACGAACTGAAGATACCGACGACGACACTCCATAACTGGATGCGACACGGTTGGGTGGAAGCGAGACCGCTCCAGGATCGGCGAGGCCGTTGGGTGCTGTGGGCCGACGGGGAGGAACTCCAACGTCTGCGTCAATGACGCACCACGAAGCAAGGTTGGCCGGATCGTCCTTATTCGCAATCTCTCACGAAACCAAAACGCCAGGCTGGCAGCTAGCCGATGCAAATAGCTGGGCCGTGCTAGCGGTGGCATGAAACTTGTGACAATGGAGGCATTATGGATGGCAAAGCGAATGTGTGCTGCGATTGATGCAATCACACCGTCCGGGCGATGCAAGAACGCGAGTTGAGTGAAATACGAGAGTATCCCGATTGCATATTGTGACTTGTCGCACGATTCATCGGCAGCCAATTCTAGCAGAATGGGCACGTACTGTTCGTCGTGAAGTACGAGGTCTTCGTCCTGCTCGATTGAATAGAGGTTGTCGTCGTATCTCCGCGGTGATCGAGGTCGAGTGACGGGCTCGCATCGTTGAGGATGACGTCGTCATTCATTTCAGTTTGGATGCAGAGCGAATAACAATCTAACCGTCTGTACTCGGACGGTTAGATTGAGCGTTGAACTGAGACGCTTGGCTGGGGCGGTTGGTCGCCTATGCGAATGCATTGTCGGTTGGTCTCGACTGGTCGCATTTTAGTGCGTGTTAACCAGACGCTGCAACTCGACGCGGCGAGAATCTGGCCGACATACGAGTCACGGTGTTGACGGTTGTGAGCTTTGCGACTTCGGTTAAATCTTCGCACGTGTACGATCAACTTGCGGTTTGTATTCAACCGTCGTTTCTCGTCTTGAGCCCGAAGGGTTCGCACAACTCCTGCCGGGTGCCGTAAGGCCCCGGATCGATTGCCAAGTGCGTATCGAAGCCCTGAAAGGGCGACACATTTAGTATCGCTACTCCCAGATATATCGAAGGTCATATTCAACTAGGCGAAAGCTTCGGTGCGATGTCCAGCGGAGAGATAGGGCTGGCGATTCTTTGTGCGGAACACGATATGGTAAAGGAGCTGTTGATAGTTCCTGTCATGGTGTTGGCCCTCGCTGTGTCGCCCTTTCAGGGCTTGGGAAGTAAATTTGCGTCGACCGGGGCCTTACGGCACCCGGCAGTGGTTGTTTCGACCCTTCGGGCCGGAGGAGCTTTCTACCTCCGACGCTCCGGCAAAATGTCATGTAGCAACGCTCACGAAATAACGTCTCCAATTGTTCCTGGTTTACGCCAACTAGCCCTCGAAATACCGCGAAACTAGGAAGGTATTTCGTGAGCGTTGCTAGTTGCGCCGTTCGTCGACCGGGGATCGCGGTGCAAAGTCCGGCGGAGACGCTGGCGCGACACGAGTGGGGGAGATCGATCGTGTTGTGGGGCAGAGCCACGGGGAGAGGTTGTAAAAAATCGTGGGATAGGCTTCCAGCCTGTCATTTTCCCCGTATTTCTGACAGGCTGGAAGCCTATCCCACCCAATAAAATCACAGCCTCGGAGCGGGGCGTTCCCACGCTGAGCATGGGAACGAGGAATCAGGTGTTGACCGCATCCAAACTTGCAGCCGATGCCTGTTCGTGGCTATCATATTGGCTGCTTAGTATGAATCACACCTCACTTGCCTCACCCGCCTGCCTCAAGGAGTTCGATATGTCGGACCAAGCCTCACGCCGTGACTTTCTAAAAACTTCGAGTACCGCAGTCGTTGCCGGTTCGCTGGCCGCGGCACTCGGCCCGAATCGGGCTGTCCATGCTTCGGGCAGCGATATCTTGAAAGTTGGCTTGATTGGCTGCGGTGGCCGCGGTTCGGGTGCGGCGGTAAACGCCATGCGGGCCGAGGACAACTTGCAGCTGACGGTTTTGGCCGATGCCTTCCCCGATCGCCTACAACACTGCAAAGACATCCTGACGCGACAGATCGGCGAGAAGTATCAAGTGAAGGACGAGAACTGCTTCACGGGCTTCGACGCGTACAAGCAAGTCATGGAGTCGGATGTGGATGTCGTGTGTCTCTGTACACCACCTCACTTCCGTCCGATGCAACTGCGTGCGGCGATCGAAGCCGGTAAACATGTGTTTTGCGAGAAGCCGGTGGCGGTCGACCCGACCGGCGTTCGCCACGTCCTCGAAACCGTGAAGATGGCTAAGGAAAAGAACTTGACGATCGTGTCTGGGTTATGTTGGCGCTACGACTATGGCGTCCGAGCCACGATGCAGCAGATCAAGGAAGAGAAGGCCATCGGTGATATCGTCGCGATTCAGGAGAACTATCTGACGGGCACGCTGTGGCATCGCGGTCGTAACGATGATTGGAGCGAGATGGAGTACCAGATGCGGAACTGGTTGTACTTCACTTGGCTGTCCGGCGACCATATCGTCGAGCAGCACATCCACAGTCTCGACAAATCATTGTGGCTGAATGATGACGTTCCGCCGGTCAGTTGCACGGGACTCGGTGGCCGTCAGGTCCGCACCGGGGAACAATGGGGAAATGCCTATGATCACTTCGCCGTCTGTTACGAATGGGCGAACGGTGTGAAGACCTATTCTTACACACGCCAGATGACTGGTTGTAGCAATGACGTGGAAGACTATGTGCTCGGCACCAAAGGCCGCGCTCAAGTTCTCAAAAACAGCATCGAAGGCGAGAACAAGTGGGAGTACAAGGGCGATAAGCCCAGTATGTATGACGTCGAGCACAAAGAGCTGTTCGCCGGCATTCGCTCGGGCAACATCATCAACAACGGCGAGTACATGTGTTATAGCACGCTGCTGGCGATCATGGGTCGCGAGGCTTGCTACACGGGTCAGAAGATCACGTGGGAAGAGGCCATGAACTCGAAGCAGGATCTCACGCCGATGGCCTATGCCTGGGGCGACGTTCCTGTTCCAGCTGTCGCCATGCCGGGCACGACGAAGTTCGCGTAGCAGATTCTCGTTCCCACGCTCCGAGGCTGTGATTTTATTGGGTGGGATAGGCTTCCAGCCTGTCAGAAATACGGGGAAAATGACAGGCTGGAAGCCTATCCCACGATTTTTTCACAACCTCTCCGCGTGGGAACGCACTGCGACCGAGGCTCCGCCTCGTAATGAGAGGCGGAGCAGGCGGGAGCCTGCGAGGCAGTTCGTTTCCACGCGGAACCTGGGAACGAGGGAAGCGGCGCTAACCGGTGCGCAGCTGCGTCTCGATACGTCTAATTGCGTCTTCCACATTACAGGCGGCTTGTCCTAGCTGGATCGTCGTCCCATCCGAAACCCAGCGATTGACTTTCTTTTCCGCCGAGATGACGGTGCTATGGCTGCGGCGACCGAAGTGCTCGCTGATTTCCGAGAACGCGGCACGAGTGTACTTCCGTGCCAACCACATCGCGAGCATGCGCGGATGACTGGCCGACTTCGACTTGCCGCCATCCTTCAACGTTCGCGAGTCGAGTCCGAATGTCTCGCACACGGCTCGCTCGATGTCGGCCAAACGAACGACTTGGACGGTGGCTCGGAAGATGTCGGACAAGGTGGAGCGGGCGAAGTCGAGAGTGATCGTCTGCTCTAACGCTTCGCTGGTCGCTTCTAATCGGTGCAATGCGCCAGCAATCCGACGCGCATCGCCAGTCAGTTCTGCGGCGACCAGTCGCAATACGTCTTCGGGAATCGACCGCCTGGAGCGAACCGCCATCTGCCGTGCGATCCCCAAACGTGTTTCATAATCGGCATGTTCGATTCCGCATACCAGCCCGCCGGAAACTCGGGCTGCCAATTCAGGCCCGAGTCGACCAAGTTCGTTCGGTGGACGATCCGCCGTCAAAATCAACTGCCGACCTTGGCGGAGCAGCGAATCGATCGTGTGCTGTAGCTCGACGAGTGTCGCTCGCTTGCCGGCAAAGAATTGGATGTTGTCGATCGCCAGCACATCAACGTCTCGACACTTGCGTCGAAAACTGGGCAGGCCACTCCCTTGCAACGCATCCAGAAAGTAGCTGGTGAATTGTTCCGAGGACAGCGACAAGACGCGTCGCAAGCCGAGCGATTGTCGAACTGTGCCGCAGATCGTCTCTTGCAGATGGCTCTTGCCGCAGCCGGGAGGTCCATAAATGAACAGCGGCGAGACGGAACCAGGCCGCTCGCAGATCGATTTCGCCGCCGTTACCGCAATTCGATTCCCGATGCCGACGACGAAACTGTCCAAAGTTCGCCACCCGGTCGCCTCCCGGCGCGTGGGACGTGTCGGCGGTTCCACCGTGCGAAGCTGGATCGCGGGCGAAGACGGTTCCGCGACTCTGGGAGCCTCTTCGGGTGAGGATTGATTTGATGACTTTGGCGATACCTGCGAAACGACCTGAAAGTCCAAGCTGACTTCGACAGATACCAACTCTCGTGCGGCAGCCGAGATGTCGGAGCGAAACTGCTTGCGGAGGCGTTCGAGCGTGAACTGATCGGGCGCGCACACACGAAGCTGATTCTCGATCAGCTCGAAGCGAACCTGCTTGCCGAACCAGAGATTGAAGCGGTCGGCTCCGATTCTGTCGGCGAGGCATCTCCGCAAGTCTTTCATGACTTCCTGTGCGTCCCTAGTCACTTCCTGTGTATCCTTCATGCGCCGCACCGAAGTCATGCCGTCCAGGCCTGACCCAACCCCGCATGGCGGGGTCGGCTACCGGTAGGGAATAGCGCAAAGTCAAATGGTTAAAAGCCTTACACCCGGTCTCGTGGGTGACGACTTCTTATGTCTAACAATTAACGTGAGGGCTGATTCTACGCCTGCTAGCACCGCTGTCAAACCTCTTACCAGGGATGCTCGCAAAGTTTTTGAACGGTATCGAATAACCGTCGATTTATTCGGATTCAACCCGACCAAAACGGCGATTCGAATCGATTTGGCGCGACCCGATGACCGTGGAAAACTTGTCGTGATACCCGCGTACGACGGCCCTCCGAGGCGGTCGTTTACTGGTGAAGTTGGAAGTCGACGGCCTCGGTGGGCCGTCGTACAAAGCGCCTCGCTCGATCGCTAGTTGAAAATCTTTAGAAACACGGAGCGTCGAAGCAACTCGAAAAAGCCAACACTAGTGTACGCACTGACAGCAGGATCGTTTGTGGCGTCCACGGCCAGGATCAACCGTTCGCGATCCGCAGCTTTCGCGAGCCGTTGTGCGAATCGAGTAGCTTGCCTGCCCCAGCCGTTTCCGCGCGCTTCCGGAACGATCCCGAGATAGACTAATTCCCACTGCGCCTGCCCAGGATGATCGTTCAGCAACAGACAGCCCACGTCCTCGCCGCCGTTTCGCAGGAAGAACCAGCGATCGGGCGAGAATTCGCCAGTTTGCTCATACCCGCAGAGCACATCGTTCAAACTGCGAACGCCGTCCAAAGCTGGAACATCGAGCGTCTCGATATAAGTTCGCTCGACGAGTGCCGCGAGTCGGTCGCGGTCATTAACCGTGTATGGCACGAATTCAATGTCGCACTCGTCCGATGTCACTGCGACTCGGTCCAGCGGGCTAATCAGATAAAGCAGATCAGCCGCATGCAAATATCCAGCCCGTATCAGCCGCCGAGCATCGAGATGTTGGCAGTCGGGCAGAACGGCTTGAGCCATGCGCATGCCGGTTGTCTGAAGCTGATGATCCAAGAATGTCTGGAGTTGATCACCAACGGACTCAATTTCGTTTGGTGCGAGGCGAGGCGGCCAGAGTAAAGCCGTCTTGCCGGGGAGGATTTGAGCCCACGCAACGGCCGTCAATTTCTGGTCGCGCGTGGCACCAACGAGCGTCGCAGCCGAGACCGCGACTTCTCGAAGCTCCGTCACAATCGTTGCAATTCGCCCGTTTTGCTCGGAGGTGAGATCCTCGGAAACGAGCAAAGCTAGTGCCGCAGCTCGCTGCCACTTGCTGACGACGGCGTATTCGACGGGATCGATTGTAGAATCCATGCGAGCAGGATATCCGAAAAGCGAGGCGATCGCCGAGACGGCTGCCGACGGACTGCTATAATGAGACGCGAGAACGGAGTTCCGAATCAAAATAGAGGAGACAGTATCATGCGACGTTGGCAGACTTGGTTGGTTGCGGGAGTCTTGTGTTTTGCAGGTTCGTCGGCGGTTCAAGCCCAGAACTTGTTCGAGCGATTGGGACAGGTTCTGACGCCAGAGACGCCACCCCTGACGGCCCCTTCAACCGCAGAAACGGCACCTGAAGCGAGGATTCCCGAGACCCTGCCCGCGCCGCCTGCTGTCACGCAAGCGTTTGGGAGACGCCCGACTTTGGGAGTGACCGTCGAGCCGTTGACCGACGACATTGTTCGGCAACGCCGATTGCCGGTTCGAAGTGGTGCCGTGATCACGGCGATTGTTGAAGGTTCTCCCGCGGATCAAGCTGGGCTGCCGCTGGGTGGCGTGATCGTAGCACTGGATGGACGGCGGATCGATTCACCCGCTGATCTGGTGGCAGCCATTAGCGCTGCTCCGACTGATCGCGAGGTGGAGCTGTCTTATTACGAAGGCGACCGCCTTTATCGCAAGCGAGTGCATTTGCTTGGCACCGCAGCGGCACAAGCTACTCCGAACGCTCCCGCACCGGTACGACGCGACCCGCTACCGCCGCAACGAGGCGGTCCCTCTCTGGAACAGCAGCTCGGCGGTCAAGGACAACGTCCGGTTCTCGGTCGCGTCGGGCAACTACTCGACGGACTGGTGCCCTCCACTTCCGGCGCTGCACCGTTGGCTCAGCCAGTGCCTGAATCGAGCGAGAATGCGTTGCTTCGCGAGCAAGTTAGCTTGTTGCAACAAGAGCTTGAAGCTCTCCGCGCGAGACTGACCGCCGTTGAAAAACAACTCCAGGCAAATCGATAACAAGTAGGCCGGACCAAGGCTTTGCGCAGTTCCGGCTGCGTAGTGGCGGCTGGTTCCAGCCGGAACTGCGCAAAGCCTTGGTCCGGCCTACGGCTACTACTGCTACTGCTCCACGGTTGCCCTACCAACGCTTGGTTAGCCGATCGCGACTTAGCGTTTCTTGTGCGTGAGCACTGAGTCCGTAGCCGATCCCTGGCTGATTCAATTCCAACAAGACTTCGAGTCGTTCATGCGGGCGTTGTGCGCGGACGACGGGCGCGTGAGCGATTCGCAATACACCAGTTGGCTGACCATTCCAGCGAGCGAGGTAGAGCCCGGCACCAAGTGCCGGTTCAGATCGCAGGTTGAATTGCTGCGACACGAGGCTCACGAGTTGGCGATCGTCACCGGTGAGCCCGTCAAAGGTGATGCGTCGTAGTTGTCGCTGGCCGTCGTAGTAATAGGTGAGCGAGCCCGCAATGTCTTCCACGCCGGTCCCGGTGACGAGCGCCACTCGCAATCCGTCTAATCCCGTGTCGGAACGAATCGTCGAAACTCGCGACCAGCGTTGCATGATCCAAGCGGGCGTGACGTCGAAGCGGAGGATATGTTCGAGTTCTCCGATTCCGCCGGTCAGCACCGATGTGGTTTCTGGAGTGGCAAAGCTAACACCCGGCAGCGTATCGCGGCGGAGAAAAGTCTTGTCCGGTTCAACTACCTTGTCTCCGCCGAAAGACCAATCCCTTTGCTTGATGGCAGTCGTCCACCCCTGCAATTTGGTCTTTACGCTCGGCGCGAAATCTTGATTGAACCAAGCGTACGGGATGCCCACGGCAGCGCCGAGTAATACTAAGAAGCGAATAGGTCTGCCAAACATGTAACCAATCTCCGAGTCGGGACGATTCCCCATCGTCAGAGATCGGTTTTCGAGCGACGGAACTTCGCTTTGCCCCAGGATAGCCAAGCAGGTTACCTAGCGAGGAGGACCGTCAGGCAGGTTATCTCCCGAACGATTGGCTCAAGCGGAACGGCTAAGAGGCTGCACCGAACCGATCGGTCAGCTCCTGTTGTGTTACGCCGAGCAACGATGCCGCATATTCTTCGTCGTCGTAATAAGTGTCGCGTTCACGTCCCATCTCCAAACCAAGCGAATTCAACATTCCTTCGGCGGTCTCGTGCGGGTAGCGCCGTTCGATATGTCGCAGAAAGTGTGTGAACTCGGGATCTCCGGCAGCTTGCCAGACGGTGTCCCAGCGTTGGATCAGGTGCTGCGGGTTGTGTTCCATGATCCGCTGACGACAATAAGCAGCGATACGCGGCAAGTCAGCGCGTGCGGCGAGGACAGCAGCGAGAACCAAAAAGCGGTCTCGCACGTGCATTCGAAGTCGTTTTTCGCTGGCCTTTGCCAGATGTAGATAGATTGCCAGACGGTCGATTTGATCGGACATGCCACCATCATCCACTGCCCAGGATCACATGCCAAGTGCCTGAACCGACGATCGAAGACTACCGCTGGCTTGTCGGCGAACAGGCACAACCCTATTTCGACGATGTCAAGTCATCCGGCGTCTCGTTCGTCGCGTTGACCAAGCGATTGCGTGCCGACTTGAGCCCCGAGCGGACTCATCTGGTCTTGGAGCAGATCGATCTGCGCGAGCGGGCGCGGGCCAAGTTTTCTCGACCCGAGAAAATGTTCTTCACACGAAAACTGTTGGAGCAGTCCACCGACGATCAGATCGCGAGTCACAAAGCGAGTCGTTTCCCGAGCGGTCAGCCGATCGCCGATTTATGTTGCGGGATCGGCGGAGACACGCTGGCCTTGTTAGGCCGTGGGCCGTGTCTGGCAGTGGACCGCGACCCGGTCGCGATGCTGTTGGTCGAAGCAAACTGTCGAGCCCTGGACGCTGGCAAACTTTCGTGCGAAGTCGCCGATGTCCGTTCGCTTGTCGAGGGAATGCAGTGTGCGGCTTGGCACATCGACCCAGACAGGCGTGTTGCGACGCAGCGCACTTCTCAAGCGGTTTACTCCGAGCCAAGCCTCGATGTACTCCAGAAGCTATTTCAACGCGTCGCTGCCGGTGCGATCAAGCTTGCTCCCGGCGCAGATCTGTCTGGCGACTGGCACGACGATGGCTCACTCGAACTCGAATGGATCGGCAGCCGGCGCGAGTGCCGACAACAAGTTGTATGGCTAGGAGCTTTGGCGCTTCACGCTGGGCAGCGAACCGCAACGATTGTGGGTCGGCAAGGTGAAAGCCACTCGTTTACGGGCGATGCTGAGTTAGAGGTCGACGTCTCAGCCCCCGGTCGCTACCTCTACGTCCCCGACTCGACATTGCTTGCTTCTCGGCTTGCAGGTGCGTTAGCGGACCAACTCCAACTGTATGCGACAAGCTATGGGTTGTCCTACTATACGGCGGACGAGTTGCAGGATTCGCCGTTGCTGGAAGTGTTTGAAATCGACGAGCTGATGAATCTGGACGTAAAGCGTCTGAAGCGTCTGCTTCGCGAGCGGAAAGTAGGGATTTTGGAAATCAAGGTACGTGGCGTCGAGATCGACCCCGCCGAGTTGCGAAAGAAGCTGCAACCCAAGGGAAGCGAGAGTGCCACGCTGCTGATCTTTCGCAGCGGCGAAGATGTAAAGGTGGCGGTGGCCCAACGTCGGGAGACCACGCCGACCTAGGTCAAAGACATTCCCGACGCATACTGCAATTTCAATCGCATTCGTATAAACTTGTTGCCATTGTCCCGCGTATTTTGAAAGGCACAACAACGATGAATGTTCGAATATCGCTGGTCTTAGTTGTTGCACTGACTCTATCGCTCGAGGCGTACGCTCAAAATCGGCAGAAGAAGTCGGCCAACTATCCGCCACGGCTCGATGGAGCTCAGGTCGAAGTCTATAAGAAGGTCGGCGACGTCGAGCTGAACATCTACATCTACAATCCCGTCGATCACAAGCCGAGCGATCAACGACCGGTCGCCGTGTTCTTCTTTGGCGGAGGTTGGAAGTCGGGAACACCTGGCCAGTTCGAGCAACACTGCAAGTATCTTGCTTCGCGCGGCATGGTCGCGATGACGGCCGACTATCGTGTATCGAGTCGGCATGGCACCAAGGCGAAAGAGTGTGTTGCCGATGCCAAGTCGGCGATTCGCTGG
>CAUJKL010000106.1 GCA_963204995.1 Planctomycetota bacterium
CTGCCCCAAGGGAGCCGAAACGAACCAACGCGGCCCACGTCCCACCGGTGCGGCGGTCAGCGAACAGCCGCCCCTCAAAAAACGCCGCTCGACGCCGATGCCCCTCAACATTTTCCGATGTGATGAGAAATGCGGGCTAGCTGGCCTCAGGCAGTCTTTCAATCAGCCGTAGGTTTTGTCGCTGGTGGAGGTTCGTTGATTGCGGTCAAGCGGTGGTTTACGATCGACCGAAACCTTTCTCGATCCTCAAAATGTTTAGAGGGAACTGTCATGTCAAACCGCCGGGATTCGAAGCCAAATCGCCGTTCGTTTCTGAGTGCTGCCGCTGTCGCTGGTGGACTGAGTGGATGCTGGGCCTTACTCGCGCAGGACAAAGAGCCTCGCCGCGACGCGGGTAGCCCGTATCGTGGTGAAGATTACGTCGACGAATCCCCGGTCGCGGACTTTCCACCGAGGCGGGACAAAATACGGATCACCAAATTGGAGACCATGCTCGTTCAGCCGCGTTGGCTGTTTCTCAAGATCCACACCGATGCGGGTGTCGTCGGCTGGGGTGAACCAGTCGTCGAGGGGCGGGCGAAGACGGTGGCAACGGCCATCGCCGAGATCGAGCCTCAATTGATTGGCCAAGATCCGCGAAACATTACCCATCACTGGCAAGCCATCTATCGGCACGCGTTCTATCGCGGTGGTCCGGTGCTGACAAGTGCGCTCAGCGGCGTCGATATGGCGTTGTGGGACATCAAGGGCAAACTCTTGGGAGTCCCTGTTTACGAACTGCTCGGAGGGCCGACGCGGACCAAAGCGAGGGTCTACGCACATGTAGGTAATGATCCAGAACTACTGAAGCAGAAGCTGACCGAGGGCTTTCAAGCGTTCAAAACAGGCGTGTTAGACTCAACCAAATCTGGCATCGTCGCCTCGCCGGGTTTCATTGGGAGAGCGGCAGAAGCATTCGCGGACCTCCGGGCCGTTGGTGGAGAAGATATCGAAATCGGTATCGACTTTCACGGAGCGATCAGCCCGCAAAACGCCAAGCTACTGATTCGAGCTTTGGAGCCCTACCAGCCGATGTTCATCGAGGAGCCTGTGCCCTGCCAGAATGTCGATGTGATGGCCGATATCGCTCGCGGAACTCACTTGCCGATCGCGACTGGCGAGCGGATTTTTACCAAGTGGGGATTTCGCGAGATCCTCGAACAGGGCGCTGCCAGTATCCTGCAACCCGATCTCTGTCACGCCGGAGGGATTACCGAAGTTCGCTTGATCGCAGGGATGGCGGAGGCTTATTACGCGGCCATCGCACCCCACAACCCGCTCGGCCCGATTTCCTTGGCTGCGGGTTTGCAACTCGCGGCGACGATTCCGAACTTCTTGTGCCAGGAGCAGGTCAGTTTGGGAGAAGGCTACCTGAAGCAACCGTTCAAAATCCGCAACGGATATATCGACATTCCCACCGGGCCCGGTCTGGGTATCGAAATCGATGAACAAGCCCTGGCCGAGCAAATCGGTCACGATTGGAGAAATCGGCAAAGGTTCTGGGAAGATGGTTCGGTCGTCGACTGGTAAGGCCGCAGGTGTTGTTGTCGATGCGGACGCGAAGCGACTCAGCGTAAAAACCATGTTGGGCGACCGACCACTACAGCGAACGAGTGAACCACTCTGATTGAGCTGACGCAACACTCCCGCCCCTGTGCTGGTCTCTTGAGCTGGATAAGCAGCTTTCCTGTGGTGACATAGGAAAAGCTTACCGTGGGAGCAGGACGGTCCACGGGACCAGCCCGTGGCATTTCGTTCGACTGTAAACTCTCAAAGCTGTCAAAGTACATCCGAAATACCGTTTGGTGCTATCGCCGAAGCTATAACGCGGCTGAACGGACAAGTAACAAACACGAACCAGCGTCCGTCTCAAGCAACTTGAGAAATACTATGCCCGACGGAATCGCGATCGTCGCTTGGCGGGCAAAGTGGAGCGGCCTCGACCGCTCGAAAGTTGCTGGTCCTTAACGGTGAGGTATGGTTGCATGGTAACCGCACTGCGCGAATTGCCGTCTGACTGCTACGACCCGCCCACCTCCTACAATCCCACCCGGCAGCCATGGATCCGAGCCATCTCGACGAGCTGATTGAACTGGAAGATTCGTATTGGTGGCACGTCGCCAAGCGAAAGCTAGTGACGAGGTTGCTGGCAAAACATTTTCCACCCCCAGGCATTCTGGTCGAGGGCGGTGTGGGTTCCGCGCGGAATCTCGTCGAGTTTCAGGAACTTGGCTATGAAGTACATGGATTCGACATCATGTCCGAGTCCGTCGAACATGCCCAAGAACGAGGACTCAAGCACGTTCGTCAACACGATTTGTCTCAGCCCTGGCCGCTGGAGCCGCAATCGGTTCGCGTCGCGGTGTTGCTGGATGTGCTGGAACATCTGGCCGAGCCCGTGCAAGTCTTGCGACACGTGGCGAATGTACTGCAGCCGGATGGTGGCATGATCGTCACCGTGCCCGCGTACCCGTGGCTGTATAGCAATTGGGACAAGAGTCTGGGGCACTTTCGTCGCTACACGGCGAAGACACTAAAACAACATGCGGCAGAAGCGTCGTTGCGAGTTGAATGGCTCAGCCATTGGAACTCCTTTAGTTTGCCGGTCGCGATCGCGGTTCGTGGCTATCAGAAATGTCTGCCGCGCGAGGATAAGCCAGACTTTCCACGCGTGTCGCCGCTTATGAACCGCATGCTCCTGTCGATGGCATCGTGTGAACGCAGTTGGTTGGAGAAGGCCAAGTCGCCATTTGGTCTTTCCCTCGTGGGAGTTCTCCGCAAATGAACCAGCCCACATCACGAAAGCCTCTCGAACAATGTACGATCTCGATCGTGCTGCCGGTCTATAACGAAGTCGCCGTGCTGCGGACACTGTGTAGACAAGTCGTCGATTCGCTCGCAGTGACGCGTTGCCGCGTAGAAATCATTTTCATCAACGATGGATCGACAGACGGCAGCACGGAACTCCTGGACCAAATCGCGTGTGAAGACTCGCGAGTCCAAGTATTGCACTTGTCTCGCAACTTCGGACATCAAGCGGCCTTGCATGCCGGATTAAGTCACGCAACGGGCGACGCCATCATCGTGATGGATTCGGACATGCAAGACGCCCCGAGTTGCCTCGTTGATTTCGTCGACAACTGGCAACGCGGCTTCGACGTCGTGTATGCGATTCGCGAGAAACGCAAAGAGGGCCTGATCAAACGCTTGCTCTTCCTGGCGTTCTATCGGTTGCTGCGTGTGGTAGCGATGACGGAGATGCCCAGCGATGCAGGCAATTTCGGTTTGATCGACCGCCGCGTGCTCGACAACATTCTCAGGATGGGCGAGTACGATCGATATTACGCCGGCTTGCGATCGTGGGTTGGCTTTCGCCAGACCGGAGTCGTCGTCGAGCGGCTGGCGCGGCACGATTCTCAGCCGCGCGTCTCCTTTCTGGGGCTCTGCTCGCTGGCCAAGACCGCGTTGTTTTCGTTCTCGTCGGCACCGCTGGGATTGTTCTATGCGATTGCCGTGATGTCGCTGTTGGTGTTCAGTGCCTTTACGGGCTTCACACTGTATCACAAGTGTGTTACGGGGCTCGCGATTCCAGGTTGGACGTCAAGCATCATGATCGCTTCGTTCTTTGGAGCGTTGAATGCGTTAGGGATCAGCGTACTCGGCGAGTACGTTGTCCGGATCTACGATCAAGTGCGTGGCCGACCGAAGTTCATTGTGTCGCGACACGTCAACTTCGCGGTTCAAGAGAGCGTTGCGGCAAACGACGAGGACGAGTTGGTCAAGACGCTGGCCGATGTTCAGGCGACGCGTTCGCTCGTCTTGCGATCTGCGGCTGTTGACGAGTTTGCACGTCAAGAAAGTGTCTCCCAGTTGTAGGACGCCGTATGAATCTTGCAGCAAACAGATCATCAGGCCCGAAGGGCCGAAACATCCCGTGCCGGGGTCGTAAGGCCCCGGTTGACATTGATATGGGACATCGAAGCCCTAGCGGGGCGACACAGCGTCGACCGAATTCCCTCAGTGTCGACCCTGCGGGCCTAATTCGCTGGCCTAGTCGCAACCGGGGCTTCACAGCCCCGGCAAGGGATGTGCCGACCCTTTGGGCCGAAGAACCGCTGAAAAGTACTCCCACCCCGCAGCCATTGGGTTCGTAATGTCATGCTGGCGAAACCCTGGGGAAAACTGCTGCATCGCCGTGCCGAGCTGAACGTCGCTGCGATGTTTGTCTTCGTCACACTCGCCATCGGTTTCGCGAGTTATCAACGGCTGTTCTCTTCGTTCGCGTCGTACGATGACGAAGGCTACGTCATGATTTCGCTTCGCCAGTTCATGGCTGGCGGTGCGTTGTATGACCAGGTCTACTCACAGTACGGTCCCGCCTACTATTGGCTGGCATCGCTGTTTCATTGGGTGACCGACTGGCCAGTGACGCACGACGTCACACGAATCAAGACTCTAGCCGTGTGGATGAGCGTCTCGCTGCTTGCGGCAGGCTGGCTGTACCGAGTCACTCGCTCTGCGGTCATTTCGACGATGGGGTTGCTGTTCGTCTCGTTTCATCTCGAACGCTTGGCAATGGAACCAGGTCATCCGCAAGAGTTGTGCCTGCTCGCTGTGGCGGTGTGTATGTTTCTGGCGACGTTTGTCCGAGGGAAATCGACGGACGTGCGTTTCCTTGCTGGAATGGGAGTAGCGACAGCGGTCTGCTTCATGACCAAAGTCAACGTCGGACTCTTTCTAGCGTTGTCGCTTTCGGCGTCTTTGTTGTTCGCAACACGAACTGGCCGGATGCGGAACGTGCTGCTCGGCAGCGTACTAGCCGCGATGGTCGTGTTACCAATCGTGATCGGACGGCACGAGCTATTCAGCTGGCATGGCTGCCGCTTGCCGATGCTGCTGACGGTATCTATCGCGCTGGCGATGTGGGCCAGTAACAAGTGTCGTAGGACGGGTCTCCTGGCCCGTCATACGACGGACGGGCCAGGAGACCCGTCCTACAATGGCGACGACCATGCCCTTCGCCACGTGTTTTACTACTGGGGCACCTCGATCTCGGTGTCGGTGATCATCGCGATTGGTACGCTGGCCTCAGGTACTACGCTGTCTGGACTAGCCGACGGATTGCTCCTGCAACACATGAGCTTTGTCAGCCTTCACTATCACGATCCGCCCATCCACGCTCTTGCTCCGCTGGCAGCGCTGGTGGCCGTACTCGTCGCCCGTAAAACCTTGACCGAGACGAGATGGTTGCGAGTCGTTCACGTCGTGGCAGTCGTCCTTATAGTCGGAGCGGTGTTGCGTCATCTGGTGGAGACATTCCAGCCGCTGTATCACGGCTCGCAAGACCGTGGACAAATCGGCTTGTTGGCCAGCTTCTTCACTCCGTATGTGTGGATTATCCTCCTGCCTGTCCGTAGCGACACGAGCGAGCGACAGGCTGCGGCACCGAACGCCTGCTTCGCCCGACTCTCGCTGTGTCTGATCGCTGTACTCCAACCGTTGATTGCATACCCCGTTCCCGGAACACAGATGGCGATCGGATCGCTGGCGTTAGTCGTCGCACTGCTGACCGCGATCCACGACGCGGTTGAATCGCTTCGACGTGAGCGCCACTTCCTATTGCCCGCAGGACGTGGCGTCGTGATCGGTATCCTCACAGTCCTGTTGATCACCGCGATCAGTCGCGACGTATACCTCTGGGCCGAACGTTCGCGATTGCCAAGCTTGGATCTAGCCGGGGCAAGTCGCTTGCGTCTGCCCGAAGAAACGGTCGCGATGGAACGCTGGACGGTCGAACAACTTCGCGAGCGGGCCGACACCTTTCTCTGTTTGCCGAGCGGTCACAACAGCCTTTACTTGTGGAGCGGCATCGAGCCGCCCACGGGCTTCAACACAACCGTCTGGCAAGACCTGCTGTCCGATCAGCGTCAACGCGAAATCATCGACGCGGTCAGCGCCCGACAGCGAGTCTGCGTCGTGGTCGATCATAACGAGCCCGCATCGTTGCGGACGCATGGACCACTGCTGGACTTCGTACGCGAAAACTTCGAGCCCGTCGCCGTGCGGGGTTCGCGCGAGATCTGGCAGCGGCGACCGGCAGCACTCGTCGATCCACCTCGACCTGTGAAGCTAGGAGATTCGCGGCCGCTTTAACCTCCGCCCAGAATTGCTAGCACACGTACAATCGGAATATCTAAGACGAAATGTCGTACATCGGTTGTCGATCCGATAAACCAGACAGATAATCCCTCATTGCCTACCGTAACGCATCAACAACTCTGAAACTGCTCCCGTCGAACAAGCCTTCGGACTTGTTCGTAAGCAGTCGATCGGAGTACAGTTAGCGATTGCAAAAATCGTCCAAGGATGGACAGGAGTCAGCTCGAGTCTGACAGGTACAGGATGTACAGGACGTTGAATTCTCTGCGGTGGCTTTTTGGTGCGCTGTTGCTGTGCGCCGCGCCAGCGGTCTTTGCCGACGAACCCGCTGATCAGTTCGCCCTCGCTGCCGATCACTATTCTCATCAACGATGGGATCTCGCGGCGGAAGAGTTCGAGGCTTTTCTCAGTCGATTCCAGGATCATGAACGAGCAACCAACGCGTCGTTTTATTTTGGCGAATCGCTGTTGCAGCTGAAGCAATACGCCAAAGCACGCATTCAATATCAGCAAGTCGTAACTCGTGCGCCTGACTCGACCTTCGCACACCAAGCCACGTTTCGAGCTGCCGAGATGTTGTTCCTCAACGGGCAACGTGCGGAGGCCAACACCGAACTGGAAGCCTTCGACCAAGATCACGGCACTGACAAGTTGAATGCCTATTCGCTAGCGTATCGAGGGCAAATCGCGATCGATGCAGGGGAAGCGTCCGCTGCCGAGACGCTCTATCGTGAAGCCATCCGGCGGTTCCCAGACGGCCCGTTGAAAAGCGAGGTCCGATTTGGGTTGGCCCGTGCGTTGGAACTCAAAGGCGAGAACGAAGAGGCGCTGCGGTTCTATCAGTTCCTCGCCGAGAATTCTCAGAGCCGCCTACTCGACGACGCGCATCTTCGTGCGGGAATCCTCCTCCACAAACAGCAGAAGCACGACGACGCGATTACATTGCTCGCGAAGTTCGATGACGTATTCGCCGAGAGTCCGCTACGCGACGAAGCGCGATATTGGACGGGCATGTGTTTGCTCAAATCCGGGAAAGCTGCGGAAGCGGTAAAGGTATTCGCTGACGGAGAACGGCTTACCGTTGAGCACCCTTTGGCAGCTGCCTTCGAATGCGGCCGAGCTGAAGCATTGCGTGAAACCAAGGACACGTCGAGTGCGATTCAGCATTACGAGAAGGTCCATGTCACCTGGCCAACCAGCGATTGGGCAGACGACTCGTTGCACGCGATTTGCTTGCTGGCGTTTACGGAAGATGACGACGCACAATTCGACCGCTGTGCCGCCCTGTTTCTGGAGCAGTACGCAGCGAGCCCACTGGCGTCGCAGGTGGCACAACTTGTAGGGCGAATGGCTTTGCGTCACGAGCGGTATGACGACGCAATTGAAACGTTCAAATTGCACGCCAAGGGCGATTCGCCGCTCGCCGAGGCGAATCGCTATTACTTGGGCGTCACCTACCTGGCAGCAGGTCGCCCCGACGACGCGTTGGCTGCTCTGTCAAGCATCACTCCTGCCCCAGAAGCGATCACGTTGCGAGATAACATCGCCGTCGCGACCGCAAGTGCGTTGATGGCTTTGAAACGGTACGAAGAAGCTGTTGAGCCGCTCTCTGCGTACATCACTTCGCAACCGGAAGGTGCCGATGCATCGGCTTGCCGAGCGAAGCTGACGGTCTGTTACCTTGAGTTGAATCAACTTGAGAACCTTCAGACAGCATTCCAGAAATATCGAAACCACGATGCCGAAACACCGTCCTTTTTGCAAACGATTTCCTACTTAGCAGAGCAGTCTGTCGCCAAGGGTAATCTTGAATTCGGACGCGAACTGTACACGCTGTTGACGGTCGACACCAATCCAGAAGAATTCGTCGCCAAAGGCTTGGCGGGGCTGGGGCAGTTGCAACTTGCCCAGGGAGATACACAGGGTTCCGCAACCACGTTTGCCCGTCTGCTGGACAAAGCCGGGATGTCGAACGAAGCACCGCGAGCCGGCTTGATGCGTGCCAGAAGTTTGGAACAGGCCAAACAATTTGATGCCGCACTGGCCGCTTATCGCCTCGTCATTACGGATTACTCGACGACGCCCGAGTCGTCCATCGCGCTGTTCGAGGCTGGTAGGTTGCATGACCGGCTGGGACAAGATCGTGAGGCTCACGATCTGCTGCAACAACTCTTAACGCGTACGCCTGCGATCGAGCAGCTTGACGCCGTACTCTACCAACTGGCTTGGGTGCTGACAGACCTCGGCAAGACGGCGGAAGCCGACGCCATGTTCGAGCGAATGGTGCGAGAGTATCCGGCGAGTGACTACTGGGCCGACGCGACCTATCGGCTTGCCGAGCGAGCCTTTCGCAGCGGCGACAACGAAGCTGCCCTCTCCTACGTGACACAGCTGCTCGCGTCGAACCCCGCTTCGCGATTGCTTTCTCATTCGCTGTATCTGCAAGGCCAGCTCGCGGCGCGGCAGGAGAAATGGGCCGATGTGGCTGCACCGATGCAGCGGCTGGTGGAAGTGGCACCGGAGGGTGAGCTTACGCTGCCAGCTCGATACTGGATCGCCGAAGCATCGTTTCGGCTGACGAACTACGCCGCTGCTGGCGAGCAGTTTACGAGCCTCGGCGCGGAGATCGGCGAACTTGAGACCTCATGGGCTCCGATGATTCCGCTCCGCAAAGCTCAATGTTTGGCGCATCAAGAGAATTGGCCGGACGCCTTGGTGACTGCCCGCAGCGTCGGCGAACGATTTCCCGACTTCCGGCAACTTTACGAGGCAGACTATGTGATCGGGCGCTGCCTCAGTACGCAAGCCCGCTTTGCGGAAGCTCGGGAGGCGTTCACTCGCGTCGTTCGTTCGACGACCGGCGGACGCACCGAGACGGCGGCGATGGCTCAATGGATGATTGGCGAAAGCTACTTTCATCAGAAGGAGTATCGCGAGGCAATCCGAGCCTATCACCGGGTCGTTAGCCTACATGCTTTCCCCCAATGGCAAGCCGCCGCGTTGCTGCAAGCTGGAAAGTGCCACGAACAGTCAGGCGAATGGCGCGAAGCAGTCAAGCTGTACACGCAACTCCTGCGGGACTATCCCGAAACGACTCATGCGACCGATGCTTCACAACGGCTTCGAGTCGCGCAGAGTTCAGCCGGCACCAACACCAACTAGACAATCACAAAACCGCTCCACTTCGGAGGAGACAACAAAGATGAAGACCTGGTCACGAACAAAACGGACGGTTGCATTAGCGCCTGTCGGATTGACTATTCTGTTGACTCTTGTCGGCTCGGCATTTGGCCAGACGACAGCGGACGGTGCCGCAGCGAGTAACTTGGCAACGCCTGCCGTCGAGCAGGTGGCGATTCCCACGAAGAACTTGTTGCAGGTGATTCGAGACGGCGGTCCGTTGATGCTGCCGATTGGTGTCTGCTCGTTCATCTTGCTCGTGTTTGTTTTTGAGCGAACGATCGCGTTGCGTCGAGGCCGTGTGATCCCACGCCCGTTTGTGCGGCGATTTCTAGAGCAGATTGCCGAAGGTCAACTCGACCGAAAGTCAGCCGCCCAGTTGTGCGAGGAGAACGGTAGTCCCGTCGCAGAAGTCTTCGCGGCTGCGGTCAATAAATGGGGCCGGCCCTCGGTCGAAGTCGAGCAAGCCATCATCGACGCCGGCGAACGGATGACGAATGGCTTGCGAGCCTATATTCGCCTGTTCAATGGCATCTCGACGATCTGTCCGCTGCTGGGATTGCTCGGCACGGTGCTGGGCATGATCAGCGCCTTTAATGCGATCGCCACGGCCGCGGCCATGGGTCGGCCCGAGCTACTGGCGGGAGGCATCAGCCAGGCGCTGCTGACAACGGCGGCGGGGTTGACGGTTGCGATTCCAGCTTTGATTGCCTATCTCTTCTTTGTCGGTCGCGTCGATAAGTTGGTGATCGAGATCGACTCGCTCGGCCAACAACTCGTTTCGTTGATCGCTGGCGATGCCCGACCGCGCGAAGCATCGGGAGCGGGAACTCGGTCATCAGGAAACAAAGCCGCCTAACTCAAATTGGAACTTCGTCGCAAGGACGCACAGTACGATGCCGTTGAAAACTCATATCGACGAACAGCCGACACTCAATCTCACCCCGATGATTGATGTGGTATTCCTGCTGATCATTTTTTTCATGGTCGGTACGAAGTTCACCGAGTTGGAACGAAAGATAGGGCTCGAAGTGCCGGAAGTCTCCGAAGTGAAAACATTGACGCCGGCACCAGAACGACGAGTTATCAACGTCTTCAACGATGGACACATCGAATTCGATCGTGAAACTGTCAGCGTGCAAGAGCTGGTTCAACGTCTGTCGCAAGCACAAAGCGAATACGCGGACTTGGGAGTTCTGGTACGAGGCGACGGGGAGGGTGCGTTTCAGAATGTCGCAACAGTGCTCGGAGCCTGTCGCGAAGCGGGCGTAACGGATATGGGGATCTCGGTGCGACTGGCAAGTCGGCCGCATTGAGTGATAGCTAGCAGGAGTGATTGGGCCAAGTGATGCTGGGGTGCGTTGAATCCATCTTGATGTTGAATCTGTCGGCATTGGCCGAAGTGTCGTTCCGCGCGCCGTTGCTCGCCGAAACTTCCGCGCCGCAAACGTTAGCCACGATCCTCTGGATAGGTCTCGGGATCATCACCGTCGCATTACTCGTGCTCATGCGAACACGATGGGGCCAAGCTCAACCGCTGTCGAAATGCGTCGTGCTGTCGGTGTTTGCACACATTCTCTTCTTCGCCTATGCCTACGGCACACGGCTGATCTTCGATGCACCAGCACCACGACAGGACGAAGTCATCCGACTTGCCTTTGTCGCACAGGACGCGAACGCGGTTAGCACGCCTCGAGAAAAGAAACCTTGGGACTCGTACCCGGCGGAATTTGCAATCACTCCGGACATCGCCAGTCCCGGCCAACAAGATGTCCTAGTCGAAGCTGACTTGCCTGCGATCGTTGCCGAGCAACCGGAATTCGCTGTTGCAGTTCGCGACACACCGGTTTCGAATCCGGGTGTCGAGGCCCCAACACCGACTCCGCCAACACCAGCGGCCGAAGCCTTGTCACCGGCAGCCCCGACCGAAATTGAGATCGCTCGTCCCGAGCCGCAGTCGGAGCCTCAACCGCTTCCGGAGTTGCCGAATTCGTCGCCCTTAGAGCGACTCGCCGCGGAATCACTCACGCAACCTGTAGGCGAGATGAACGCGATGACGGAAGCTCCCGACATGCTCCCGGATTCATCAACCTTGCAACGGCTCACCGATGTCGATTTCACGCAGGATATCGCTGACGCACGACGGGCGACGGTCGATATGACTGCGGCTGCAGATAACCGGAACTCCGACGCCATTCGAAACGGCCCACACGGCAGTGCCGCTGCCGGAAATCTGAACACCGATATATCATCTCAGTCTCCAACGATCGCAGGCAGCGACGGTGCGATGGGATCAGCGCGTCGGCTTGGCGACGGCGAACCACTTCCCGAGGTGTATCAGCTTCGCATGTCGCGCCGCCGCATGGCGTTGATCGAGCAACAAGGTGGAACGGAGCAGACCGAGCAAGCAGTCGAGGCCGCGCTCAAGTGGTTAGCGGCCCACCAGTCACCGGATGGACGGTGGAGTGTTTCGCAACTTGGCGGTGGACAGGAAGCGAAAGTTCTCGGTCACGATCGCAAGGGAGCTGGTATCGACGCCGATACCGGAATCACCGGCCTCGCGCTGCTCGCGTTTCTGGCGGCGGGACATACACACTTCGAGGGCGAGTATCGGCGTACGGTGCAACATGGACTGGAATTCGTATTGAGCCAGCAGACGGAAGATGGAAACCTCGCGGGGCCTGCCAGACTGTATGCTCGCATGTACTGTCACGGCATGGCCACGTTGGCGATGAGCGAAGCGTACGCCATGACTGGCGATCAGCGCATGCGTGCCTATGTCGAACGAGCCGTCCAGTACACGGTTAACGCTCAGGATCGGGGAACCGGTGGCTGGCGTTACCAACCGGCGGACCAGGGCGACATGAGTCAGTTCGGCTGGCAAGTGATGGCGCTCAAAAGTGCCGAGCTAGCGGGTATTACCATCCCAGGCGAAACACGAGCGGGCATGATTCGCTTCCTCCGAAGCGTTTCCAAAGGGGAGCACGGCGGCTTAGCCAGCTATCGACCAACAGAACGAGCATCGGAAACGATGACGGCCGAAGCACTCTCGTGTCGCTTCTTCTTGGGGATACAGCAAGACGAGCGAGCAGTGCATGAAGCGACCAACTATCTGAGTCAGCGGTTGCCCAGCAGCGGACAGGCCAATCTGTACTACTGGTACTACGGCACCATCGGCCTATTCCAGTCCCAACGGGTTCCATCGGACACAGGCCAGGAACTCAACGAAACCACCTGGCCACAGTGGAACGAGGCGCTGCAACAGCAATTGCTGACACGACAAGAGCGGAGCGGCGATGACGCAGGAAGCTTCTCGCCCGATACAATCTGGGGTTCCTATGGTGGGCGCGTTTATTCGACGGCCTTAGCCACGCTGTGCCTGGAAGTCTATTACCGTTACTTACCGGTCTATGAACAGCCGGCGGCAGCCGCCGCCACTCGCAACATCCCTCAATATCGTGTGCTGAGATAACGTAGCGGCAAGCTTCCAGTCTGCGTTTGTCAGCAGATGGCAAGCTGGAAGCTTACCCCACTTTGCGGCGAAGCCGCCTTAAGTAAGCAATCGCATGCACTCCACCATTTGACACGGCCTTGCGTCACGCTAGAATTAAGCGTTGATGGGTCAACCGCGTTTTGGTTGCGTGGTTACACACAGGTTTGGTCCAGGAGACACCCCTCTGGGCGTCTACCCGCTTTCGCCGCCGTTCGTGTGCTTGGCACCATCATCCCACCTTCTTTGTGCGAGAGCGTTGCTATGATGAATTCACTTCTGTTGGGCTTTTTCGGGATGCCTGGACATCTGGAGATGTTGATTATCGCGGGTATTGCGTTGTTGTTGTTTGGGCATCGCTTACCGAGCCTGATGCGGAGCGCGGGACGTTCGGTGGTCGAGTTCAAGAAGGGTGTGCAAGGCATCGAAGACGATATCGATTCCGCTGGCAACGACAAAGCGGACGATTGAACGGGTAATCCATTCACGGTTTATTCGTCGTCTATCTTTCGAGGTAACGCTACCTTTTGCCAGAGTTCTATCCACGAGGTGAAATCATGTTCGGACTACCGCCAGCGTCGCTTGTCGCCTTCATGGGCATGGGCATGCAAGAGCTGATGATCATTGGGGTCGTCGCCGTGCTACTATTCGGAAAACGTCTGCCCGAAGTAGCTAAGTCACTTGGCCAGAGCTACTCGCAGTTCCGCAAAGGATTGAACGACCTCCAGTCGTCGATCAACTACTCGGATTCGTACACCGCTCCGAAGTCAAAACCATCGTCGCGGACTTCTTACGACGATGACTACGATGAGCCAACGGCTCCGAAGTTTGAGCCACCGCCGAGCGCGCCAACGGTCGAGTCGGTTCCAACAGGCGACATCTCGAAGCCAGTTTCGGAAAAGTGAGCACGGACAAAGCAAACCGAACGGAAGTTTGGTCTTCTGGTCAGCCTCGTGGCGATAGGTTAGATTTGTAATGCATTGAGTGACCGCTGGGTTGCTCGGAATGGGCGGTTAGCTCAGTTGGTTAGAGCGCCGTGCTCACACCGCGGAGGTCGTTGGTTCGAGTCCAATACCGCCCACTATTTTTAAGTGAAGTAAAGCAAGGGAGTTAAGGCAGTGACCTTTACTCCTTTGTTCGTTTCTTGGGGGCTCGGTGAAACCTTTGGTGATACCTGTTTGCCGATCTGAGGTACAACAAGCCGCTTCGCCACTCGCTGCGATATCACGGCGATAAGGATCGTCCAGGAAATAACTTCCAAATCTTGAAACAGGCGGGTGGCTGGGGCGGAGTCTTCGACGCCACGGCTGATTGGAGTTCATAGACCGCCGGGGCTTCGCGCACTCAGCCCCTGCCACCTCGTTCCATAAAGTTCTTTCCTGGACGATCCTAAGTTCGAGTTTTGCATTTTTTTGGACTGCGGTGACTTGTCACCGCTTTGCTCTCCAGTGCGAAGCACTTTTTCAGCATCACCGCAACTTACATTGGATAGCGAATAATTGGCGCCAAGTCGAAAAATACCAAAGCGGC
>CAUJKL010000107.1 GCA_963204995.1 Planctomycetota bacterium
GCGAAGGCGGCTTGGGCATCCACGATCGCTCGTTCAAAAGTCAGCCCCTGACTCTTGTGGATGGTGATGGCCCAGGCGAGCTTGAGCGGATACTGAGTGAACGTGCCCACAATTTGCTCGTCGATTTGTTTCGTTTCTTCGTTCAGCGAGTACTTCACGTTTTGCCATTCGTCTTGGGCGACTGTAATGTCGGTCGCATCCCCTGGGCAACGCACGAAGATCGTGTCTTCGTCGATGTGTGTGATGCGGCCAATCTTGCCGTTGAAGTATCGTCGCTCGGGTGGCAAGTCGTTTTTGATGAACATGACCTGAGCGCCCTTCTTAAACTCCAAGGACACTTCCGTCGGATAGGAACTCGGGGGAAACTCGCCCGCGACGCATGCCTGAAAGACATGCCGTGGAGTCGACAGTTGGTTGAGGTTCCCGGCATTGATTTCATGCGCGGCGGCATTGGTCGCCGTCAGCGTGATATAGGCGTCGTTGCTCGGCGGTCGGAAATTCGCGACGTACCGACTGTTAAGTTTCCGCAGCGAGTCCTCGTCGAGGCGGTTGTCCCGCACCTTGTTCAGCAGAGCAATAAACTCCGGGTCGGACTGGCGGTAGATATGTTTCAGTTCGATCGAAATGTAATCGGTCTGTTGCAGTGCGCGGCTGCCGAAGAAGTAGGGCGTATCGTAGAACCCCTTCAACACGTCCCAATCTTCCTGTTTGACGACCGGCGGCAGTTGGTGCAGGTCGCCGATCATCAGCAATTGCACTCCGCCAAACGGCCGACGGTGGTCGCGATAGCGCCGCAAGACGTCATCGATGGCGTCGAGTAAATCCGCGCGGACCATACTGATCTCGTCGATCACAAGCAGATCGAGGCTGCGGATCAGTTGGATCTTTTGGCGCGAGAAGCGGCGTTGTTGGCTGGCCTCGCTTCGCTGAACGCCTGGCAGATGGATACCAAACGGGAGTTGAAACAGCGAGTGAATCGTCATGCCGCCGGCATTGATCGCGGCGACACCGGTGGGTGCAACGACGGCCAGAGACTTCCTGCCGTCGGCCTTAATTTGGTGCAGGAAAGTGGTTTTGCCGCTACCCGCCTTTCCGGTCAGAAAAAGGCATTTGTCCGTGTTGCGGACGTATTCAAACGCGAGTTCAAGCTGCGGGTTTGTCTGCAGGCTCATCGATCGTTTCCGCTGACTTGCTGACACATTGCTGCCGCAGCAGGCACACTACAGCAATCCCAACTGCCGTCGACTGGACACCGAGAAGCGATGGTCGATGTACGTCGCGATCGCCCTCGGAAGAATCTCTTTCGCGTCTTCTTCCGAATAATTCAGGTTGCGGACGAGTTCGCGAGCCCGACCGCTGATTCCAAAAGCAATAGCGTCGCGGCAACGGTGGTAGCGCGCCTCATTGCGGTCAGTGCCGTCGTGATACGTGTGCTTGAGAACTTCGGCGATCTCTTCATACCGATCCAAGTCGCTTTCTTTGACGAGATCCAGCAGGACGGCGTTGTAGTATCCGTTGCCGAATTCGCGTTCGACACTCACCAACGCGTCCCGCAATCCAAGGGCAAATCGAAGCATTTCGTTACCACTATCGATTGCACGAACGCCGAGTCGAATCAGCCCCGCGTTGAGTTGTTCGTCCCAGTCGTGTTCGATCACCCGATCCTGTTGGCCATTGGCTTCTGTCTGGCAATGGATATAGATCTTTGTCTTGATCAGCCCAACCATTCCGCGCGGCCGATAGACTTCCACCTGGTACTGTTTGCCACTTTCAATCCCGCGCGCGATGTCAGCAACGCGCGGATGCCGCAGTTCAACGGACGGTTCCTTTGCTGCCACGAAGAAGTCATCAATTGTGGTCATCAGAAATCTCCTTAGGAAATTGTACCATTCCCCGGCGGATTAAGCATGGTGGAATAGAGAAACTCTGCCGCATTGCGGCAGGCCCGGGGACGCGTTTCTTGGATTACTTCGTCGCGCTTGGAGTCAGCGAAATCCGAGATGCCCTTAACGACGCACCAGACCGGTGACTCATCAACACCCAACAAGCCGATTGCCTCCATTTCGCCGCCCACAATGGGTTCGTCGCTTTGCGGAACCGACGCAACCAACTCGCGCCGGAATGATTCGGAATGGATTCTTGCTGCGCCCGATAGAATTGCTCCCACGTGGACTGCATAGTCTCGGTCGTTTCTCTCGGCTTCCGCCTCGTTTTGAAATCGAGTAAGGATGGGGCCCGCAAAGAATCGTTGAGCACGTTCGTAGCTCACCCGGTAGCTATCCTCGCCTCGCTGAATGTAGTCGCGATTGTCATACGGAATCAGCGAACTGGATACTAGCACATCACCGTATGTCTGTTGTTCTTGGTCAACTCCAAATGCCATTCCAAGTTGAACGATAGCTGTCGCAGCAGTGGCTTGCTGAAATCGCATCGCCAAGTCTGCTGAACCGCGATGCCCAAACGGGCCGGTGCCTCTTGCTCGAACAGCAATCACTCGGTCGTCTCCAATCCTTCCCAAGTCGTAATAGCGACCGAATGGCGACATGACGCGTTGAAATCCCGCGTCGCCTGGCAGTCTCTTGTAACGCGTCCCTCTCGGACGAAATCGCCAGTAAAATCAGCAAGTCGCACTGTGGTATCGGTGAGCCGGTCATGACGAGTTTTGATGAGTTTCTTTTGAAGCACATCTGTAATTGACGCATCGCAAACTAACTTGATCATTCGCGGTTCCGCGCCGCTGCGAACCGCACGTTATCCGCGGTCGTCTTTCTTGCGGGATTTTGCCGGCGACTTCTTTTTTAATACCCGCGATTTCTTCTTGGTCACCGATCCTTTCGTACCCACCCCCCGCGTCTTCTTTTTCGTCGCGCGACCTAACGGTTGAACATTGGCTCGGGGGCCTTCACCGAGTTTGGGGATTTGGACGTGTAACGCGGCGTAGATGTAAAAGTCCACGTCGGAAGCTTCATTCCCGAAGTAGCCCCACTCGCAGTACTCGCATGAGTGCAGACGTCCGGCCGCCGGCAGCTCGGAGCTGCTCTCCTCACTCGGATCATGCAACGCCACGCCGCTGCGTGACGATGGCGGAGACTCCACCCAGGTGACGCCGAAGTCTCCCACCTTTTCCAAGCTCTCACCGCGGATTGCCAGCGCAGATTCGAGGTCTGACAATTCCATTCGCCGTTTCATCCTTGCCTTTTCTTTGGGGGTGGGAAATCGCTCAAGTTGCCACGTTTCATGGACACAGTTTTCGAACAGGTAAGGAGCAAAGTTGACGTCGAGTCCAGCCTGCAGTGCCGTCGCCGCAACCAGTTGATCGCGTCCCTTGAGCATGTTCGCGGAGCGCTGGTCAAGCGGCGTCTGTTTCACTTGAAAACGGGCATCCTGGTGGTACAAGTGACAACAGGGATAGCCGACAATGCCACCCTGAGGCAGGAACGTGGCATCTTCCAGCAATGCACGCCATGCTTCCAGAATCGTGGGCGCCAAATCCTCGTCCGCGACCGGGGGTGACGATTCGATCTTGGCGTCGCGACGCAGCAGATAAGTGATCGTCGCGCGTGCCCCCACAATAACGGCTTCGATCTGATGATCCACGTCACCGAAGAATGCAGCCCAATGAAGTTGGTGTGCCTCGGATTGCTTACCGATTGCCGTCCCCCAATCAAAACGCTGCACCACCCCTCGATGGGTCAACACAAAGTCGCCGCGCCAAAATTGCGACGGCAAACACACGACCAGAGTGCCGAACATGTCCTGACCGCGCGGCGTGTCCTTATGCGGCGCAAAATGGCCGCCGGACGTGTAGACGTTGAGGGCATACAGTTCCGCTGTGATCGGTGGCGAGTCATACGGCAGCATCTGATGCCGAATTGCATCCAGGATGCCAGCCGTTTCTGGGTCGAAATGCTCCACGGAGAAACCTCCGTTTTCTGCTTTCAGTTGCACTGCGTCGCGTACACTCCGGTCGATTCGGGTTCGTCGTTTGTCACCGAACGCCGCCGGTTGGCAACGGTCGATCAGAGGTTGCAACGCCTTAACCTGTGCATAGCCGTTCTCGGCCCGTTCGACCGTGAACCGTGACTTGTCCCGAAATACTAATGTTAGCGGTTTATCCGGAACGAAGGTTCCCGCGGACGAAAACGGAGCCTTGACTCCATGAATGGCCCACCGCAGTTTCTCCAGTCGAGTTTCGTCATTCACAATCAAACTCCTTTTAGCTCGGCCAATTCTCCGGCGTCATTGCCAATAGTTTACCTCGATTTCTGGTGAGCAACAGCGACTGTTGTAACCATGTCTTGATGAAGAAACGCAATCGCACGCCGACCTCAAGACACTTCGTGAGCTATGTTTCAGTAGAGGGCGGCTTGTCTTCTCGCCCCGATCGGTTCCTGTGTCTGTTCGTTCGCAATCAGCGATTCCGAGGCGAGTTCTCGCCTGCATCGCGCACTCACGAGGTCGGCCATGAAAAAACTAGTTGCCATGTTTGCGTTGTTCTTGGCGTGTAGCTTGCCCGTCGCGGCTGAGGACGGTTTGAATCCAACGTCCGAGCAGCTTGACCAGGCTTTGGAACAAGTCAAGAGCATGGGCTATGACACGTCCAACCTGCCTGACAGGGAGAAGCTCAAGCAGATGCTCTCTGGCGAAAGTGGCAAACGCTTCCAGGAAATGGCAAAGAAGTTCCAGGAGCAGAATCCCGAGCAGTTCCGGCAAATACAGCAGAATATTCAACAACGATTTGACAAAAACGGTGACGGAACGCTTGGCCCTCGCGAACGAGAACTCGCCCAACAAGCGTTCCAACAACGCCAGAGTAATCGTAGCGGCCAAGCTTCCGGCAACCGTCCGCGACTCGGAGATCAAGCGCGAGATCACTTCGATCGAAATGACGATGGCCAACTGGGTCCGCGCGAACGAGAGGCGGCACGGGATGCCATGCAGCAGCGCCGCAGTAATTCCGGCACAGGACAAACCGGTGATCATCCATCGACGTCGGACCGAGTGCTCAATCGCTTCGATCGCAACGACGATGGCCAGCTTGGCCAACGCGAGCGCAAGGCCGCGAACGAGGCTCGTCAGCAGCATCAGCATCAGCATCAGCAAGGCACCGACCGCGGCCCAAGGCCCGATGGTGCCGGTGCCAATCGAATGTCACGACCCGGCGGGGAACAGGGACAACAACGTGCAAATAACGACTCGCGTCCGCCACAGTCGCGTCCAGCAGAGAACGCGGGCGGGCGATCGGGAAATCAGTTCGCCAGCGGCCGCGATGCTCGTCCTTCGGGAGGTGCCAATCGCGGTGGTCCGTCAGGCGGCGCGAATCATGGCGGCGGAGGAAACGGTGGTGGTGGAAGGCGAGGCGGCCGCTGAGAGAACCGCATACCGACCAGCAGCGAGTCGAAGTAGCGGAAGATCTCGCCGCATTTCTGGTACACCGAGCGGTGCGTCTCGTCGATGATCATCAGGTCGAAGTGGCCCACGCCGAACCGCGATTCGCCGCCTTTCGTCTCGTCGATCATGCCCATCATGGTCGGATCAGCCAATCGTCCCGCGCTCGCCTGCGTGCTCTGCGCGATCCGACGATCGGTCGTCCACAACAGAGAGCGCCGCCCACGACTCACCGAGCCAACTCGACGAATTGCTGTCTGACGATTCTAGCGCAACAAGTTCGTTCAATCGAGCTGCAAGGGCTGGCCATCGAAGCCGCCAACCGCTGCGAATAACTTCAGTGCATGCGATGTTTCGGCGACGTCATGGACGCGAATCACTTGGATACCTTGAAGTGCCAGCGCCAGAGAGACCCCGACCGTCGCGGCCGTGCGATCAGCCAACTTGTCAGCCAGCACCTTGCCGATAAAGCCTTTCCGCGAGTGACCCACGAGCAACGGGCAGGCAAGGTCGTGGAAGCGATGACAGTTGGCGAGCAAGGTGAGGTTGTGTTGATGCGTTTTGCCAAATCCAATACCCGGATCGAGGCAGATTCTGGCCGGGTCAATGCCAGACACGAGCAGGTTGTCACGACGTGCGGCGAGATAACGATAAATGTCTGCGACGATGTCGTCATAGGTGGGAGCGTCTTGCATCGTTTGCGGCGTGCCTTGCATGTGCATGGCACACACGCCAACGCCGCTCTCCACGGCGAGTGGCACCATCCTATCGTCGCCCTCGAGACCCGTGACGTCATTGATGATCTCGACGCCTGCCGCAATGGCATCCCGAGCGACGATGGCCTTCGAGGTATCAATCGAAATGGGAATCGCGACCTGAGAGCAAATGGCTTCGACGACCGGGATGACTCGGCGGCGCTCTTCATCCGCCGCGACGGGTGTCGAATAGGGACGAGTGCTCTCGCCACCGATATCGAGGATGCCAGCTCCGGCATCTACCAGCCGATGTGCCCGATCGATTGCAGCCCGAGTATCGAAGAAACGTCCGCCGTCCGAGAAGCTGTCGGGCGTGACATTGATGATTCCCATCAGGACGGGAAGTGGACCGAAGGTTAATGCGCGAGTGCGCAATTGCCAGCGTTTTGCCCTTTGTTCAGGGGGAAATGATTTAGCGGTGGAATCAGGCATTGCTCTGAGTCTACCAGCGGCTTTCCATTTGGGAAACGATTTGTTCGGCGAGTCGCTGAATCGCTTCCTGATGAGTCGTAGCGACGGATTGCCCGCCTTCTGGGGTGAAGTCCGCACTTTGGGCCACCGAAAAATCTATCGGCGAGAAGTTGAATCGAGAGTCTTGCATCAGATACTCGCCGCGTCGGTCGTACCAATTCACCTGAACGGCTAAGTCTGTTTCGATGTTGCGAGGGATGTCGTTGCGTTCCTCGGCCACGACACGCTTTATCTCGGAAGTGATGCGGGCACTGAGGACACTGTCGGCATCGGGGCGGTGTACGACTTTGTAGGGCGTCTTTAGCTCGATCTCTTTGACGACGGCTTCCGTCAGTCGTTCACCGAGGTTTCGTCGCAGACTATCCGATTCGAACATCGGGACGTAGACCGTTCGAATATCAGGGCGATAGAGGGAGCCCGTGCCAATCTGATAGCTCGCGCAGCCTGCGGCAATGGCAACCAAGCCGATGGCAAGCGACAAGCCAAATTGCAAGCGTCGAGACACGAGAAGCTATCTCCGCAAGGTCGGCGTGCCACTGCTGGCGTTCATCAAAGTCTTGACTTCGTCGTCTTCCGGGAACATGGCGACGAGCCAACCCAACGGCTGCTCGGGGATGGCCGGCTCACCGCCAATCTCTTGGAGACGCTGTTTCGCCCGCTCGCCAAACGGGGTTTCGGGATAGTCGGCAACGAGTCCGGAGTAGTAAAGCCGGGCGGCACCATACTCGGTGCGGCGATCAAAGCGTTGGGCCATCAACCAATCGCGTTCGGACTTCAGGTAACGAATGCGTTTCGATTCGCGATCGAGAAACTCGCGCTCTCGCTGAGCTTCGACGGGGAACTGCTTGCGAATTTGGTCGACGAGTTTTTCGGCTCCGTTGATCGCGTCGGCGGAATAATCGGGCCCCTGATAGGCTTCCAACTTCGACTTCAATCCGAGGAAGTGTGCTTGGAACTGATGCTCGCTACTGGGGAATGTCTTTCGCAGGTCGGTGTAGTATTCGTCCGCCTTCATGAATTTGCCGGCAGCGAAATAGGCGTTGCCGAGTGCCAAGGTGGCGTCGTCGGCCAACTTGCCAGTTGGATCGTCCAGTCTGATGCGATCATAAACGCGCATGGCGTGGCCGAAGGCATCACGAGTCGGGGTGGCTTCGTCGAAGAAGTTCAGCTCGTAGAACGCCTTCGGATCTTTGCGGTGCAACTCCAGCCAGTACTGGGCGATGGCGAATCGTCGTGGCTGGACGGCATCAATGTATTTCGAGTTCTGATACTTCTTCAGCAGCATCTCGTAGTTCGTCTCGGCATCCCAATAGTGGTCGGCGAAAAAGCAACTTTCGCCCGCCATGTAGTAGGCATTTTGTTCCAACTCCGATTCCGGCCACTTCTCGGCGGCGTCCTCGAAGAGCTTGGCGGCCGCGACAAACTGGGGTCGACTGTCCGCATCCGGATTTCGCAGCTTGAGCTCGGACGCAGCTGCGTAGGCTTGCTGGGCCTGGGCGTACAGCACTTTCGCCTCTTTGGGATTGGGACCATTGCCCGTGAGCTTACGAACGGTCGCGCCGAGCTTTTCGGGTGCGAAGTCTTTGATGGTCACGCTACGATCGGGCGGCGCATCTTCGTCATATTGGGCCAGCGCGACCGACGAACCACCGGACGCAAGCTCTTGCCGAGTCCGCTCATAGTTCGCCATCGCGCTATCGCGTGGCTTCATTAGCGAACAACCGGTCCCCGCAATGATCCATTGCGTGACGGTTAGCAGCGTAAGTATCTGTACGACTCGTTGCATCCGCGACATCCTTGTCGAAGTTACGACTTCGTTCTCTTTGGTGCTCGAAAACTTGATTTCAGGCTATTCAGCGAGCACTCCCAGGTATCGGTGCATGCGAGGCTTCCTACCCAACAAATTCGCCACGTAATGGTTCAATACGCCACGTAGCTCTCCACGTAAACCCCGATTTAGTTCCATACGTCGCCACGAGTCACTTGGATCGGCGAAACAACGAAATGCCTGCAGCACGCCAGCACTCACGCTCACGACTTGTCGATGACCACTTCGGCACTCCCGGCACAATACGCCACCAGCCAATTGACCGAACGCAACTCTTCCTTCTTCCGGCAACTCGTCACCGCAACCAACACATCGATCGAACGACGGCAGATGTCCTACCTCGTGCAGCGCAATCATCTCGAATCGCAGGACGGTCGTCGCGACATCACAAGCGTCGTCCAATTCGATTAAAGTCTGATTCGCAGCTTGAAACAGCTGAGGATGTGGATCACCGTCATCGGTCAGATCTTGCAAAAGCTCCGCCACGTAGTAACCCGTATAAAGATGAGACAGACTGCGAGTCGCCGCGCGAAACCGCCGTTCGAGCTTTGCTTCGGTAAGCAAGTCGAGGGCGTCGGAGGATTTGTGGAGGAACACTATGCGACAAACGGCAAGTAGGTCAAGAGCAGCCTCGAACGGCCCCTTGGGTCGACGGGCTCCTTTGGCGAGCGCCGAGATCTTGCCAAAGTCTTCCGTGAACAGCGTCGCAATCACGCTCGTCTCCGAAAACTCGACCAGACGCAAGACGATCGCAAGAGATTTTTCAGAGGACACAGTTGAGCTGCTAGCGGGTTGGCGGGCAATTGAACAAGTCGTTCTTGGATTGTGACGCCGTTGGAATCATTCTGCCAAGGCCGGTACGCGAAACGATTTCCGGCAGTTCCATCAAACGCCGTCACCCTCTGGCGTGCCAGTCTCGGTGACTTCATAGAGCAGGCGTTTGATGACACGATCTACGGTCACACCGGAGGAGCGAGCGTTGCGATTTATCACGATGCGATGTCGCAGCACGGGATGCGTGACGGCGCGGACATCTTCTGCGGAGACTGCGGCGCGACCCTCCAAGGCGGCGTGGATTTTGGCGGCCAAGGTCAGGTGATGAGTGGCCCGCGGTCCGGCACCAAAATCCACCCACTCGTAGATAAAATCCGGCGTCTCGCCTTCGTGAATTCGAGTCGAA
Source organism: Planctomycetota bacterium (assembly GCA_963204995.1). Taxonomy (GTDB): domain Bacteria; phylum Planctomycetota; class Planctomycetia; order Pirellulales; family Pirellulaceae. The sequence continues at coordinate 9,623 of CAUJKL010000107.1, forward strand.
CGCACGAGCCGCAGAATGTAATCGATGATTTCCGGCGAAGCTTCGACTTGTCGAACAAGCTTCTGAAACTGACGGATATCGTCGAACCCGAGGACTTGCTCGGGTGGCGCTTGAGACGCGGATGACATTTCGATTGCCATCCGAGATTCAACGTCTTCCTCCGGATACGCGATCTTGATTTTGAGCATGAAGCGGTCGGCGTGATACTCGTCGGCGACCGTTCGCTCGGCGCGATTCGTCTGTCCGTCGTGAATCGGATACTGCGTCGCAACAATCATAAAGGGATCCGACAAGCTATGCCGCCGACCATCCAGTACGATTTGCTGCTCCTGAATTGCCTGCTGAATCAACGCATCGCAGCGTGGCGACAATCGCTCAAGATCGGCAACCAGCACTAAGTTCGCGAACAGCGGCCCCGGGACTTCGAGCGCGTCTTTCGGCCGCGCCCCCAGTCCGACGAGGTCGTTAGGTGTGAGATCAGGGGTACTGCGAATTTGATCGAAAGCCAATCCTGTCACACGTGCGAAACTGGCCGTCGCCAGCGTCTTTCCGGTGCCCGGAGGTGCCTCCAACAAACAATGTCCGCCAGCTAGTAGCGAAATCATTAACTGCTCGATCAGAGCATCACAACCCACAAAACACTTGCCAAGTTCATCGCGAACTCGGTCGAAGGCAGCCTGAAGTGACAAGAATTCCGATTGCGTTCCCATCAATAGTGCAGCCTACTGGGTCGGTCGAATCAGAGGACGGCTGATCGAAACTTCAATGCCACTACTTCGACAAACCGTAGCACGGAATTTATTCCGTTCCACACAGCTGATCGAGGCCTCGATGCCACCACTGCGACGAACGGATGGGCAGGAGAAGAGCACGACGATCTACATGTACTCATTGTCATCGTCATCATCGTCGTAGTCTATGGGCGGGGGTGCGTCGAGATCTTTTTCCATAAAGACTCGATTTCCCTTCGCGTTATACTCGATCGTGGTCATGAACGTCTTCATAAGCATCAGGCCGCGACCTGAGGGCAATTCGAGGTTTTCCTCGAGCGTCGGGTCGGGAACATCGCTCGGGTTAAAGCCGTCCCCTTCGTCTTCAATTACGAACTGCACGATTTTTGCGTTAAACCGAAATTCGACGGTGACAAACTTCTCTGGATTACGCTGGTTCCCGTGCTTAATGGCGTTCATCAACGCCTCTTCCACCGCCAAGTGGATTCCGAACGTGTGCTCCTCGCCCCACCCGTTGTCGCCCAAGTCCTTCAGTATTTCATCAAGAATTTGCCGAGCGTCGCCCGTGTCACTGGGCGTCTTCCAATCTTTCGAGCAAATCCAATCGTGTGACATCAGCTTAATGCAACGCTTGTATCGCGATACTCTCCAAAATCTGCTTGCCCGTCACGCTCGGTGATCGGTATACCGCTAGACTGCGGGGCGAAGGGGTCGACAAATGAAGACGGTTTTTATTCAGATCAACGCTCAACACCCCAGACCACGAAGCACGCCTACTTTTAACACAATCCCACCGAAATGACACCCACGCAAGTAGGGGAAGAATTAATCTTCCTTGTTTAGAACAAAGCCAGTCCCTGTTGTGCGGAATTAGCGATACTAAAGAGTTGATCGAGTCGGGTTATTGCGAAGACTTCTTTAATTTCTTGACGGAGGTCGCACAGCACGAGCTTACCGCCGCGTGATTTAACTTTTTTATCCAGAATGATCAGCTTATTCAACGCCGCGCTGGAGAGAAACTCGACGCCCGTAAAGTTCAGTAACAGACGTTTTACATTTTCCGTTTCGACCAGCGCAAACAGCTCGTCGCCGAGTTCTTCGATGTTCGATGCGTCGAGAATGCGTCGATCAATAAATCGCACCACGGAAATGTCGCCGACTTCCGATACATCCAGACGCTGATGACTTGCCATGATTCGAAATCCCTGACGCAACGTGTCTTGAGCTGAAAGAATTGAATTCCAACGTAGCGGTGTCCATGATATTCGTCCAATTCGCGGTGTCAACATAGCGGAGCGGCATTGCAGCGTTTATGGGGACATTCGACGGAAGGAAATCCCCGCCGGGCAAGCAACCGTCGCTTCGTTCGGTACTTGTTCGCAGGGGCTCTCGCTGCGGCGATTTGCCTGAGAATTCAGAGGACGCCAAAGTAGTTCTCTGCGGCGAAATCAAAGGATTCGGGCGTGAGGATTCGCTCTTTGCCCTGATAATAGCAGTGGTTGCGCACCTGCAATAACAGATCCCGCGGCTGGCAGTTTCTGAAGGGGCGTTCAACTTCGAGGTAGTGGTGCATCAACAAATGGTCGATCGCTTCTTCGTTATACTCAAACCCCATTTTCGGACACATGATCTTGAACAGCTGACGAAATTCGCTTTCGCTCGGATCGGTGACTTCGATCTTGTAGGGAATTCGACGCAGGAAGGCTTCGTCCACGAGATCCCTGGGTTCGAGATTCGTCGAGAAGATGATCAACTGATCGAACGGAACCTGAATCTTCTTTCCGTTCGCCAAATTCAAAAAGTCATAACGTTTTTCCAGCGGTACGATCCACCGGTTTAACAATTCGTCCGTCGTCATCCGTTGTCGCCCAAAGTCGTCGATCACCAACGTGCCGCAATTGCTTTTCAGTTGCAACGGTGCTTCGCTGATGCCCGTCGAAGTGTTGAAGACGACCTCCAGTGCTTCCATCGTCAGCTCGCCCCCGACAACAATCGTGGGTCGTTTGATTCTCACCCAGCGTTTATCGACGCGGCTTTGGCTTAGCAAACCGGCCCCGTCGTCGACGGGAACCTCCTCGTGGCACATCGGATCAAACAGTCGCAAGATCTCGCCGTCGATGCCGATGGCGCGCGGCAACCAGATGGTTTCACCGAAGGCCTTTGTCACGCGTTCGGCGATGCTCGTCTTGCCGTTGCCGGGCGCACCAAACAGGAACAGCCCGCGTCCTGAGTTTATGGCCGGTCCAAGCCGCTCGAGCATTCGCTCGTTAATCAACAAATCGGAGAAGGCGGCCTTCAGATCTTCCACCGTCGGATGTTGAGTAGACAGCGACTGAGCCGTAACGCTCGTCAGATAATCCGACAACGCGACTGGCGCGGCTCCAAAGTAAGAGCAGTGCTCGGCGAGTCTTCGCGCTCGTTCGCGGCCGATATCTGGGAGTTGGTAGATGTAATCGTTCATCGGTGCCGAGCCACGATAAACGAGCAACTGTTCGTTTTTCAATCGTTGGAGCGTTTCATCCACAAGAACGAACGGCAGGCGAATATGCTCGGCAATCGTCCGCCCAGCGGTGTCGCCTCGTCCGAGCAACAGTTTGAAGATTAACGCTTCAACGTCGCTCTCCGACAATCCTGCGGCGAGATAAGTCTTCGGCTCGATTGGCACAAATCCATCGCCGCATGAATCCTCCGCATGCACAACGCTCTTGGCGGTGGGAACGACGTTACACTTCTTGATCGTGCTGACCTTAGCAAGAAGTGCCGACAACTTCGGGTCCGTACCGCCGTTGGCAGGCTTGGCCGTTGGCTCGCGTGGAGTTGAAGCCGCCACCGCATCCCACGCGTCGGCATCGCCCTCGGCACCACTCTGAGCCAAACGTTCGAGTAGGCTACTTTCTGAACTAGTTGCCATGACAAACTCGATTCAAGACAGGCTCTGACGCATTCGAAATAGTCGACTCTGAACCGTACGTCTTGTACTGAAAGCCGTCAAACACGAATTAACGATCATGACGGCTGTGCCACGTGAGGTTTGCCAAGTCGTAGTGAAAACCGACGAGGCAGAAAGCATCACGATTTCGGACCCACACGAATTCGTGGGGTATAGTTCTAACTAGTGGGGCAGACATCAGTCGAAGTGACGAATCTCAACTTTGGCGTGCGCCGCGAGGCGATCGCGCAGAAGGATGTCTATGCTTGTCTCGACCATTTGCCGCCGTCGCTCATCGCCGACACCGCACCCAGAATCTTCAAGCCTAGCTGCTGTCGATTCGCGAGAGCGGATTGACTCGGCAGCACCGTCTACCGACCCCGCTGCACTAGATACTCTGTTCGCGAAGATCGTTGACCTCTCGCCACTTCCGCTACTCGCGGATCGAATCCTAAGACTGCCACTCGAACATCCAGCCGACGAGTCGGCGCTCGTGGAAGTGCTCAGAACCGATCCGGCTCTGACCGCCAGCATATTGCGCCGCGTCAATTCGTCGTACTTCGGCATAACGCGGAAAGTCATTGATTTGGCCAAGGCGGCGACGCTGCTCGGGGTTCCCGAACTGAAAAACCTTGCCCTGACAGTTCTCGTGAAGCGGATGTTCGACCATCCGGCGACCTACGGAACCTACGATCGAGAGGCGCTGTGGCGTCATTCGCTTGCGGTAGCGGTCTCGGCGCGGAAGATCGCGCGCGTTACCGGCGTGGTGCCGCAGCACGAAGCCTATATCGCTGGGCTACTCCATCATGTTGGAACGCTATTAATCGACCTTCACTTGCGGTCCACTTTCTGCGAGTTGATCAAACAACTTAACGAACACGTACCTGCTTATCGGCAAGAACGCGAATTACTGTCGTTTGATCAAGCACAGTTGGGAGCTCACGTGGCTCGTTGCTGGCACTTTCCGACAAATATCACGGATGCGATCTGCCATCACGAGTCTCCGGCACAGTACGCGGGAGAGAACGAGAAACTGGTATACGTCGTCTCTGTGGCCGACTACTTGTGCAGCCGAGCAGGCATGACCGCGCTAGGAGTATTTAATACCACGCCGCCTTCGGATTTCGCGTACGCCATCCTAGGCGTCGATCGCGTTGCCCTAGCGATCATTTGGGATGATCTGCTCACACACCTGGCTGACGCTACCGACTTTTAGATCTCGCAGTACGGAAAAATCGCCACATTTGACATAAGGATCGTCCAAGAAATAACTTCCAAATCTTGAAACAGGCGAGTGCGGTGGCTGTGGCGGAGTCTTCGACGCCACGGCTGATTGGAGTTCATGGTAAGCCGGGGCTTCGCGGACTCAGCCCCAGCCACCTCGTTTCATGGAGTTATTTCCTGGACGATCCTTACTCAATGATCTCCAACCGTCAGTCGCGAGTCACCCATGAAGGGTCGACAGACAACGTGTTCTGCCACTCCACCGGCTTTTCACGTGTCAAGATCACGTTTTCAACCGCCGTGTCCTCACTCTCAACTTGACCTGAATAAACCCGCACGATCGGCTATCGTTCAATCGATCAGCACCAACGCATCTTGCAATTCGTTGACATCTCCTGCGGCGCGCGGCAACGGACCCGAAAGCTGTTCTCCCGCCTCCGCAATGACGCCGCAAAGCGCCTCCATCGGGTTGCGTTGGTGAAGACCTGCGGTCAATTGTTTGCAGAGCCGGTCGAGAAACGGCTGCCCAAGCTTGTCGAGAATCTCCTGGTCACCAAGCACGACGGCCAGGTGCTCGAAGAGCGAAACATAAATGAGCAGCCCGGTAGCTCCACTAGTGTGATGAATGCGATTGTCGAAGAAGATCTCGCGGGCTCGCGAGGACACCTCTTCCAGCATTTGCTGACGCGGAGTAAACAACCGCCGGAGCCAGCCGATCCGACTTCCAGCCACCGCACCGACAATGAACGCCACGAGGACACTCGCCACCATCGCGAGCACTCCGACATAAAGAGGCATGCCGGCCCAATCGCCAGATTCGTTCGTTGGCCGAGGGAGCGTCAACCAGATGCTGACGGCCGCGATGACCGCCAACCAAAGGCCAATTATGTCTTCCGGTCGATCGTAACGACCGGAAGCACTTGCTACGACCGGCACGATCTCGCACGATGTCTGAGCTTCGGCTTCGACGACTGCTTGTTCGACCCGTTTGCGCTGCTGCTCGGTGAAGAGGTCAGATGCTCGCTGCATGTTCAAATATCCTTACCAAGATCCCGTTGCACCGCCACCACCGGAAGACCCTCCACCAAATGATCCCCCACTGAAACCGCCGCCACCACGCCCGCGATTGGTCATCATCTGATAGAGGAGCGCCCCTATGATTGCAAAGACAACGCCCCAGAACAGCCACGCCCACCCGCTCGATCCACGGCGATAAAGCGAGACGAACGTAAAAACTCCGAGTCCAATGGCACCCGCAACAACCGCGTAATGCCACCACGGTCGCGGCCGCGTGGGCAATTCCAACTTGCGAGCCATCTTGTCGAGCGATTCTACGCCAGCCACGATCCCTGCCGAGAATTGACCTTGCTTGAAGCGTGAGACGATTTGCTCGTCCATTATTTTCCGACAGAGAGCGTCCTCGCGCCGCCCCCATCCACCACCCAATTCGATCCTCGCTTTGCGATCGTCCCTCGAAACCAGTAGCAGGATGCCGGTATTCCAGTCCTGCCCGCCTAACGTCGCATGCCCGATCTGCCACTGGTCGAACAGAAGCGTCGCAAAGGTTTCGATGCGCAGATCCGCTCCGCCGTGTTTGGCCATCGATTCGATCGTGACAACAATGATCGGAGTGGCTTTGTCTGTCAGCAGACGGTCGCACAACTGTCGAATGTGTTCTTTCGCCTCGTCATCAAGCATTCCGGCGAGGTCACGTACGAATTCTCGGTCTCCAGGCCGGTCCAGGGTAATCTCGATTGCCGAGGCCGAAGAAGTGACAAGCAAACACATCACGCCGACCGCGATTGCGAAACCCATCGATCGAGGGCGACTATCCTTCAAGTCTTTTAGCATGTTTTTGGTTCAATCCTCTGACTTGCTTTGCGTAGGCGACATGGTGGCGATATTTGGGAGACCTTTCCCCGCTACAGCTCACTACATTGATTATGGCGGCATCTGATGTTATTGCGAGACGACTTTGAAGTGGCGTAAGCTTCCAGCTTGCGTTTCTCGGCAGATAGCAAGCTGGAAGCTTACCCCACTTTGTGGCCCTGCCGCCCTCCGCTGGTTTCCGACTCCAGACGGGGCGCAACAGCATCCCGAGCGCGTGCCGAAACAGGAATGGCTTGAAGGAAAGCGTCCCCAGTAAGCTGCTATTCATATTCGCGATACGACTTTTCTTCGACGAGACGCGAGCCAAGAAGTGTGTTGATATCGCGTTTGAGCGCGGCGCGTTTATCGTTGCACTTGTATACCGAACGGGCCAGTTCGATGAACTTCTCGCCAAAGTCTTTCACGCGTTCGCAGTCGCGGATGTCGTCTTCGATGTCCCACAGCCGTTCGTTGATCGACTTGAGTTGGTCTGTCAAATTGGTCAGTTCAGCGGAGGCCACAACTGCGGCATCACGGGCGTCGGCGAGTGTTGCCAACTCGATCCGAACATTATCGAGCTTTGCTGTATCAGTCATTCGTTCAGACTTGATCTCCAAGATCGTGATCTTATCGATCAACTCACCGGGTGCGATCTCGACGGTAATCGTTTCATCCTGAATCACGAATGTCTCTTCTAATAAAGGCCAAATCAGTCTTTGCCCAACACGATTCGAGGCGGCGTTGTGCGACTAAAGCGAGTTCTTCCAATTGCTCGTCGGATTTGTAATCTCTGTAAGCCCATCCACGTCAAAGCTCTCGTCTCTCGGAATGCAGAGCATGTTGACCGAGACAATGCGTCCGAAGACATTTTCTTGGTTCGCGAAGTAGTTGGCTTCGTTGAACATCGGCGGCAAATGCCAATACAGTCGGTAATCAAGGCCGAGTAGATGCTCGATCAAAGAGGCGGAGCGGTCTTCACGGTCGTTTTCGATGTAAAGGATCGGCTGGCATTCGCTGATCAACGTACCAGCACCTCGCAGCACGCTTTCTTCCATTCCTTCGACATCGATCTTTAGTAGGCGGCAGGCGGTAATCGCCAGACTGTCAAGCGTGGTTACTGGCACACGCTCGCCTTTGGCATACGCTCCCAGTCCAAGACCGCCAAAGTTCGTTTCCTGATTCGGCGACAGGCAGGGGACGACAATCTCGCCCGGCTCCGCACCGAGCGCGGCACAACGGCAGTCGACATTCGCCAAGCTGTTGAGGGCTACATTGGCGCAGAGCGTTTGAAAGACAAGTCGCTGAGGCTCAAAGGCAACGACTCGTCCTTCTGGACCGACGAGATTCGCGAGTGCGATTGTATGGGCACCGATGTTCGCACCGGCCTCGACGACGCTGTCGCCGGGCCGGAGAATTCGTTCAAAGATCGCGACCTCGCCTTCAGAGAACTCGCCGTAGCGATCGAACGATTTGCCAATGTACATGTCGTTCTTGTTGTACAGCATCCAGCCGTGGCGGCTGTGATTCAAACAATTGAATCCCGTGTCGAGAACTCGGCTGGAACTGGGGCGACTCACCGGCACTTCGGCGGGCGATGGCTTGATGTTCGCGGCGAGTGCTGGCTTTCGGGGCGAGGCGACTTGTTCTTTCAATTCGACGGCCATTCGCGAGAACACGTCAACCCAGTCGCCCAACGTCTGCTGGCGAAACAGTCGTACGGTCGGATACCACGGGCTGTCGTCCCGACGGAGAAACCATCGCCAGTCGGGCGAGATGGACAACGCGATCCACGCGGGAACTCCGATGGCTCCGGCGAGGTGGATGATGCTCGTATCCGGTGCGATCACCAGGTCGAGGTTCTGCATGATCGCGGCAGTATCCATGAACGGACCTGCGTCGCGATCGAGTTCATCGCCAAACCGCACGACGTCAAACTCGCCGTTCAATGCGTCGAGTTGCTCGATGCCAAATCCCTTTTGGAAGTTGAACAAGCGAACGCCCGGCACGGCAGCCAATTGGGCGAAGTGCCGAAGCGGAATGCTGCGTTGTGCGTCCGCGTGAAAATCGGGACTTCCCTGCCAAGAGATGCCAATCTTGAAGCCATCGTACTTGGCGAGACGTTGCTTCCATTTAGCAACAAGTTCAGGGTCTGGATGGATGTAAGGAACTTGACCGGGAATCGTGTCGAACGTGGTTTTCAAGATGCCGGGGACGCTGAGCATCGGGACATGCACGTCGAACGCAGGCAGGCTGGCATCGTCACACACCAGTTCATCGATCGCTGCACCCGAGGCCAGCAACTTCATCAACGGCTTCTGTGTCTTGACGACGACTCGTCCCGCGCCATGTTGCTTCAAAACCGCTGCGTAACGCACGAATTGGATCGTATCACCAAGTCCCTGCTCATGGTGCAGCAAGATTGTCTTACCGTCGAGCGGCTCGCCTTGCCACATCGGTGCCGAATAGTTGGGCATCCGCGAGCCAGGGCAGTTCCAACGCCATTCGTACTCGGACCAGCCTCGTTCAAAGTCGCCCAACAGCAACGAAACGATGCCTTGGTTCTTGTGAGCTTCCGCATAGTTGGGGTTTAAGCTGAGAGCTTGCTTCGAGTTCGCCTCGGCCTCGCTATATTTACCTTGTCGAACGAGAGCCGCACTCAGATTGGAATGCGTTACCGCGTCGTTGGGCATCAAGGCGAGCGCCTGTTCGAAGGTCGTCGACGCTTCTTCCAATCGACCTTGAGCGACGAGCGCGACGCCAAGATTGTTAAATGCCGTCGAGTAATCCGGCTTCAGCCGCAGTGCCTCGCGACAACTCGCTTCCGCCTCTGCAAGCTTCCCTTGCTGTTTCAGCGTGTTTCCCAAATTGCTGAGCGCGACTGGGAAGTTAGGCTGAATATCGAGAGCCTTGCGATACGCCTCCACGGCGTCGGCAAATTTCGCTTGATCGTGACACACCATCCCGAGGAAACACCAGGCGTTGGCATCCGCCGAAACGGCCGCAATGACTTGACGATAGATGTGCTCGGCATTGCGGAAGTCGCCCGCTTGGTGCCGCTTCCAACCGAGTTGCAAGGCTTCTTCGACCGTTGGCATGGGAATCTCAGGGTCTTTCGATAGTGTCGCGTCTGTTTGCGATTGTACGGAAACGACGAATACGGCAAAAGGCGAATCGAGATACGGAATTGCCGTTTCGGGTGCGCGGGCTTCTTCCGCCATGCCAAGTCGTTTCGCGGGATGATGAACTACGATAGAATCGGTGTATTGCAGGTTCCACCTAGCTCCGTCCCACCGCAAAGGAACATTTGATGGGAAAAATCGCCTTGGCAACGACCGCGTTGTTTATCTTGGCTGCTGTGGCTTCATTCGGTCACGGCGAAGAAAAGATACCGGCCGCATTGAACTTCAAAATGAAGACCCTGGCTGGTAAGGAAGTCGATCTGGCGAAGTACAAAGGCAAAGTCGTGTTGCTAGTCAATACCGCAAGCGAGTGCGGTTTGACACCTCAATACGAACAGCTACAGGCTCTACATGTATCGCTATCCGACAAAGGCTTGGCTGTAGTTGGCATCCCCTGTAACCAGTTCGGCTCGCAGGAGCCCGGCACGGCACAAGAGATCAGCACGTTCTGCAAAGAGAACTACGGCGTGACTTTCGACATGCTCGCCAAAGTCGACGTGAACGGCGACAGTGCTTGCCCGCTGTACAAGTATCTTACTTCGGTCGAAACGAAGCCCGTTGGAGCTGGCAAGATTGGCTGGAACTTCGAGAAGTTCGTGTTGGATCGTAACGGGAACGTCGTCGGACGTTTCGCGGCCGATACCAGCCCCGATGACCCGGTATTGCTGAAACTGATTGAGACGCAATTGGCATCCCAGTAAGCCGACGGTTCGTCAATTCATCTCGGACAATCACCGCGACCAGCACAAGTTGGCCGCGGTTTCTCTTTGACTATTCGCTTCTTTCGCAGCATGACAAACTCGCCACCACGTTCTGTCACCGATACGCCCATCCCTGGCGGGTGGTCCGAACGCGATCTCTCACTCGGTAATCGCACGCTACGGATTTTGCTTCCGGCAGTACCCGACGAGTTTCTCGAAGAGCTAGAGCAGACGACGCGTTCGGCACAAGAAGCCGATCCTTACTGGGCCGAACTCTGGCCTGCGTCGCTGCCGATGGCGAGACTCGTTCACGCAGCGAGTTGGCCAGATCGAGCCAGCGCGATTGAACTGGGGTGCGGAATCGGAGTCGTCGGATTGGCTGCGTTACTCGCGGGACTCGAGGTCACATTCACGGATCGCGTCGAACTCGCGGTTGCCACCGCCGTCGAGAACGCACACCGCAACGGCTTTACACACGCCACCGGATCAGTGCTGGATTGGATGCAACCGCCGCAGCAATCGCATTCGATCATTCTCGCATCCGACGTACTCTACGACCGTGGCCTTCATGAACCCTTGCTGCATGCGATCGAGTCGTTGCTGGCCGATGGCGGCGAGTGCTGGCTCGGCGATCCGGGCCGCTCGGCAACGAACGCGTTTCTCGAACGTGTCGCATTGACCGACTTTCAGTTCCGCATGCTCGATGAGACCGGTCGCGAAACAACGACGCTGCAGCTGGGCGAGTTTCGACTGATCATCTTGCGAAAAGTCTCGAACGCGGACGTTCTTAAGTTCCCAAACTTAATTGATTGAGCTCGGACTACCGAACGTTCATCGCACAGCATCGGATGTCGTGGACTAAACGCAAACGCCATTTCACCCTTCACCCCGTAGCTGAATTCAATACCCGAAAACTGGTCGTTCCGCTGAACCAGTACACCAATTTCAAATGAACCCACGAACTGGACGGGTGGCTGTGGCGGAGTCTTCGACGCCACGGCTGATTGGAGTTCATGGTAAGCCGAGGCTTCGCGGACTCAGCCCCAGCCACCTCGTTTCACGAAGTTATTTCCTGGACGATCTCAAGCTACTCCCATGCTTTCGTCTGGAAGCCCAAGCTCGTCGCGTTTTCGGTGACAGCACGTTTGATTTGGTCCGACGCACCGGATGGAAACTCGGCGTTGATTTCGAGCGTGATGTTGAGCGAAGCGTTGGGGTCACTTGCCAGAAGGCTGATGATTTCTTCGGCAACTTGAACGAGGCGCATCTTTGCGGCCGAGGGCTTGATCAGAATGGAGCCGTGAAACGTCTTCGGGGGCACGACTTCCTCGGCGCTTTGCAGTTCCTTTTCGGCTTGCTTCTTCTGGAGCAGATCGATATTGAGCCGGCCCTCCTTCACATCGTCGACGATAGAGTTCCACGCCAGGGCCACACGTGCCGAATCGCGCAGTCTTGCCAGTATGGTCATGTTCGGCGCGAGAAAGACAAGCCGATTGCCTCGGTATCGCGGCTTGGTGCCGTTATTGCGAACGTAATCGAGGACCGCCTGTTCGGCAGGTTGTTTGAGATCGCGCGAGTGGCAGTTTTCCGGTGCGAGGACAACCAGTCGCAACGCACTGTCGTCGGGTACGTCACCATGTGGCGTGAAGATGTGGACGCCATCGAAGAACGTTGCACTGCCCACCATTTTCTTCAATGCTTCGCCGATCTTGCCACGCACATCGGTGCCATCGTCGAATCGTCGCTTGCGGTCTTCCAGCTCGCGGCGAAGGTTGGCACGGGTGTCGAACCAGAAGCGAGTTGCCTCCTGGGTTTTGTCACCGGAACTGTTCAAGTAATGCAGGCGATCCGCCAAGCGGTTTAGAGCATCGATATAAGTTGCAGAGGTTTGTCCCGGTTGCAAACAACCCAGCAGGACGCGGGCCGCCGGAC
>CAUJKL010000108.1 GCA_963204995.1 Planctomycetota bacterium
CCAATGCCATACAGGTTTTGCACGTTTTCGGGCTCGCGCGACAGATCGAGGACCTCGGGTGCGGCGGCTTGCATGCGAAACGCCAAGTCGAATGAATCGATCGCACCGCTGATTTGTTCATCACGTTTAACTCGCGCCAAATGATCGCGATTGATGGCTTGCAGCAGCGACAGCTGTTCGGCCAGCTCCTGCTTCGAGAGCCGCTCGTTGCCAAGATGTTGGATCTTGGCATCACCCAGCTTTCCCGAGTTTCCGATCGCGGTCGCCTGGTGCATTGCGGGGAGGAATGCACAGCCGTAGTTGCGTGGTCCACCGTGGCCGCTGGCTGGACTGATCGAAACGAACGCCGGCAGGTCCGGGTTATCACTTCCCAATCCATACGAGACCCATGCGCCGACGGAGGGCCGCACGAGATTGTCGCTGCCCGTGTGCAGCATGCTCACAGCCTGACCATGAGACTGACCGCGGCTGTACATCGAGCGAACAACGCACAGGTCATCGATATGCCGGGCAGTATTCGGCAACAGTTCGGACACCCAGTTTCCGCACTCGCCATGCCGCGAGAACTTCCAAGGCGATCGCAAAAGTTTGGGTTTGGCATCGATGTTCATCGCCGGTGCGAAGGGCAGCTCTTTGCCATCGTCGGCGTTCAACCGTGGCTTGTAGTCAAACGTATCAACCTGGCTCGGCCCGCCATGCATGAACAGAAATATCACACGTTTTGCACGCGGTGTGAAGTGCGGAGCCTGCGTACTCGCTGCTGCGTGAGACACGCCGTGCGGCAGACCGGCAAGCGTCATGCCGCCTAGGCTGGCAGCCGACAGGCGTAAGGCATCGCGACGAGAGATTGTTCGGAAATGGTTCATAGCGAGCCAGTCATTGTGAATGTCTTGAAATTTGATAACCCAAGCGAAGGAACGCGAAGACTCCAACGAGTATTCCAACGAATATAGGGAGACGACGAATTGTAATGAGACTCCCCACACCCATTCGTCGTCTCCCTATATTCGTTGGAATACTGCCTCAAGTAATAAACATCAGTTCAACATGCGAAACTCGGTCGAAGCAAAAAGTACATGGACGAGTTGTGCAATCCGCTTCGTGGTGACATCTTGATCTTCGTCGGTCACATCGGCACCGGGCTGCAAGAAAGCGAGTGCTCGCTCGACTTCTGAACTGCTCGGAGCGCGGGACAGGGTGACTCGATAAGCCTCGGTGGCCAGTTGCTCGGGCGTTCGTCCTGCGACAGCCAGTAATTGCTTGGCGGTTTGCTCGGCGCAATTCATGACGAAGGGGCTATTCATCATTAGCAATGCCTGGGCCGGAACATTGGTCACCGGTCGTTTGCCAACGACAAGGTCCGGATCGGCGAAGTCGAACACGGTCAGGCTGGCGGGCAATTCGTTTCGAATGATCGGCAAATATAAACTGCGTCGCTGCGACTCTTTACTCTCATAGCTCTCGGCATCCGCTGAGTTGTTGGTGACTAAAACGCCCAACCCTTGCACCGGCGACCCGCCGGGCGAGAGATCGAGTTGTCCGCTGATCGCCAACATCGAATCACGAATCGCTTCGGCGGGCAAGCGACGGCGATTTGCATGCCACAGTAAGCGGTTCTCCGGATCGGCCTGCCAAGCGGCTTCGTCATGATCGCTACTCATCTGGTACGTGCGGCTCAACACGATCTCGCGCACCAACCGTTTGATGGACCAGCTGAAGCCTTGATCGCTGATCGAAGTGACGAAGCGAGCAGCCAGATAATCAAGCAATTCTGGATGTGTCGGGCGTTCGCCGAGTTCCCCAAAATTGTCCACGCTACGGACGATGCCTTCACCGAGCAGATGATACCACACGCGGTTGACGATCACGCGAGCGGTCAGCGGATGTTGCGGGCTCGCGATCCAGTCAGCCAACTCTCGCCGCCCGCTAGTTGCCGCGGGAATCATCGGAGGCTCGTGGGCCAGTGCCACCTGAATGAAGCCGCGTTGAATCTTCTCGCCGCGATTACCGCTTTCGCCACGAATACATAGCTCGCAATCGCCGATCTCTTTGAGCTCGTCAACCGCAATCGCTTTCGGGAGCGGCGGCGGAGCGTTTTTCTCATGTGTCTCGATCTGCTCATCGAGTGACGCGAGTTTGGCCTTGAGTGTCGCGAAATTCGCCTCGGCCCGTTTGACGGCTTCACTCTCGGGTGCAGTCGCCGAAGCTACTGGTTTCCCGTCGCCGTCCACTTCGACCAGTCGCACGGCATCGACGATTACATGGCCGACCGTGCCCGTGGTGGAAATGGTTAATGAAGCCGGTTTGTTCGCTTCGAATCGGAAACAACCGACTGCCGCAAACAAGTTGTCGATCGGTGGTTTGCGAGTTTGATCGAGTGTCACTTCCGACTTGCCGTCCGCGTGGCGGATTGTGATCGGAACATTGTTCGCGCGACCAGCGTTCGGCGTGTAGGAAAGCCGAACTTCGTACATCCCAGTCGTCGATATTTTCAACTTAAACTCGACGGACTTCTCGCCTTTGTCCGCGTTATCGTCGTGAATGTAGCCTTTACCGATGTAATTCGGCGTGAACGTCGAGGCTTTCCAGCTTCCGGCGACCTCGGCATCTGGATCGTCAAAGGTCAACGAATTGGAGCCAGCGGCGAGTTCCTTCAACGCTTTCTCGGCCGCGTCGAATTGTTTCTTCGAGGCAGCGAGCTGATCGTTCAGCGACTTGGTTCGTGCTTCATGCTCCTTGACGGCCGCCACCTGCTCGGGCTTGGCGGGAAGATCGCGGCGAGGCCACGTCGAGACGTACTGTTGACTTTCACCTTCGAGTGTCCGCGTGCTACGAAAGATTCCCGCCAAGGCGTAATAATCCTGCGTCGGAATCGGATCGAACTTGTGATCGTGACATCGGCAACAACCGAGCGTCAGCCCCATGAACGCGCTGCCGACGGTACTGATCTGTTCGTCGACGACGTCCATCGCCAGCTTCTCTTTGTCGCGCTCACTCAGCATCTTTGTGCCGACCATCAGGAATCCCGTGGCGATTAACTGTTCGGCTCGTTGCTCGTCCGAGTTGAAAGGCAACAAGTCCCCCGCGATCTGTTCTCGCACAAACCGGTCAAATGGTTTGTCGTCGTTCATCGCATTGACGACATAGTCGCGATAACGCCAGGCGTCATGAAACGTCGCGTTGAAGTCGCCGCCGTTTGAATCGGCGTATCTCGCTACGTCGAGCCAGTGCCGCCCCCAATGGACACCGAACTGCGGCGAGTCGAGCAGTTGGTCCACGAGCGTTTCGACGGCAGTCAACGACGGATCATTGACAAACTCGTCGACTTGGTCCGGTGTTGGCGGCAAGCCCAGCAGATCGTAGTAAAGTCTTCGCGCGAGTGTCTCACGATCGGCATCCGCAGCCGGCTCCAATCCCGAACCTTCCAACTTTGCCAGCACAAACGCATCGATAGCGGAGCGGGGCCACTGCGTGTCGGCGACCGGCGGCGAACCGTGAGCACGAAGCGGCTGGAATGCCCAGAACTTACGGCCCGCTTCGATGTCGATCATAGAACGAACGACGGGGCCAGCATCGCCACCGCGCGGATCGGGCGCACCCATTTCAACCCACTTCTCGAAATCAGCGATGACGTTCTCCGGTAAGCGGCCCGCCGGAGGCATTTCGATACTTTCGTATCGCAAAGCCTCTAACAGCAAGCTCTCGCTCGGTTTGCCCGGCACGAGCGATGTGCCCGAGTCGCCTCCCTTGAGCAATCCGGCAGCGGTATCGACGACCAAACTTCCTTTCACTTCCTTCGCCCCGACCGAATGGCATTCGTAGCAGTGTTCGACCAAGACGGGGCGAATTCGCGTTTCGAAGAACTTCAGCTGTTGCGCGTCTTCGGCGATCGAAGAGCCGCCGATACAGTTGCAGAGTACGGCAACAAGCATTCCGACAGGCCAGCGGGAGAGCATTGAGGTGCGAGCGGGCATGAAATCACGAATCGGTGGGCGGATTAAACGTCTGGCAATTGCTCGTTCATTGTATTACGTCGATCGGGCGTGAGTAAACTCGCTTTCCAATTGATACAACGTCGACCGAAAAAGACTCCCGACCCCCATGCGGTTGCGGTCAACCGCCGCGCCAGGCGAAAAATCGGATCAGAAGAACAGTCGGTTGATGTCCAGGCCGACGACGAAAATCATCAAGCACAACAGGCAGCCAACGCCAGCCAATGTCAAGGCAATTTGCACGCGTTCGTTCACGGGTTTGCCGGAAATGCCTTCCCACAGCAGGAAGATAAAGTGACCACCGTCTAGTGCCGGAATCGGCATGAAGTTGACGACGGCCAGATTCGCGCTCAGGAATGTCAAGAAGATCAACAGACTCGGCAGACCTTCCGAAGCCTCGGAACCAGCGACTGCGGCGATGATCAGCGGGCCACCGACATTGGTCAATGCGATGCGTCCGGTGACGAGCTTTTTCAGAAAGAGTACGACGCGGTTAGCATCTTCCCACGTGCGACCCGCGCCTAGCGAGATGGCTTCGCCCCAGCTTTTCGCGACGTACGTTTCTTCCTTCATGGTCAGACGAAAGCCACGATCGGGATTAAGTTCGTCGGTTGCTTCGGGCTTGAGATCGTAGTCGTGCGATTGGCCTCCACGTTGCATGGAAAGGACTAACGTGACGTCTTTAGGCAGCAGTTGGGCCGCTTGAAACACAAAGGGCCAGGAAATGTTCTTGTCGTCCAGTTGAACCATATTCTTGCCACGTTCAGGCTTCTTCGCAACTTGCTCGCTTTCGACTCCGATCAGGCTTGAAACCCGGGCCCAAAGTCGAGCCAATAAACCCTTCTTTGGATTGTCTTCAATCGCCTCGAAGGCCACTGCCACATCGCCCGCTTGGATACCGGCTCGATCCGCCGGGCTCCCGGGAACAACGGATTGCACCTCGCGATTCACCTCAAACGCCAGTCCCAACGCGACGGATGCCATCGGTGAATTCTCGGAGAAGGTCCAGTCGAATTCGGTTGGCGTGTGCGGGGTGACGCGGAGCGATACCAGTTCGCCCTCACGGCGGACCTGAACATCGATCTCCTGTTCGTAATACGGACGGACTTGCGTGGGCAGCGACATCGGATCGCCAATCGGAGCGCCGGCGATCGTCTCGAGGATGTCTCCGACCGCGAAACCTGCCTTGCTGGCCGGCGAGCCGGGTTGGATGCCGACGATCGGGCCCGTCTTCATCACCAGACCGAGTCCACGGATGTGATTGGGAGCAACCGTCACATCGAGTGTCGTGGTGTTCAACTTGCCGTCGGCCGCTTCTTCTTTTCTTTCGACCGAGAGCGTGACCGGCTGCGCGACTTGGGTGACCAACAGTTGCTCCAGTTCATAACCGTTTTTAACAGGTGTGCCATTGATCGCTTTGATCGTATCGCCACCTTTTAATTCCGGCGAAGCGGAGCTCGCTGAGCTTTCTGCATACGCTGGCTTGTCGGGCGCGAGTTGACAGGTGTGGGCCGGCGCGATCCCGAGCAAGCGGCGCTTCTGACCAGGAATGTCGATCGTGCTGGGAATAATGTCGTAGGAGTGCTCTTTGCCCTGGGGATCCAGCGTCACGATCCGTAACGCTTCGCCGTCATCCGCCATTTGCACGCCGTTACTCAAGTCCCACGTGAAACGTAAGAAGGACTTTCGCTTTTCACGCTGTCCGACTTGAACGATACGGCTTTGCGGCTCGATGCCGCGCAACCAGGCGGGGCTGCCTGGGACGACCGCCCCGACTTCGCAAGGCGTGTACGGGACTCCGACACGAAATGCGTAGGTCGCGAAGAGCACGGCGAAGATCAAGTTCATGATCACGCCCGCAGAAATGATCCCCATTCGCTGTGGCACGGACTTCGCGGGAAAGCTGCGCGGGTCGAGTTCGAATTCCTCCGTGGCTTGATCGGCGGAATGGGTGTCGTTGGTTACAGCTTGTGACTCGGAACTGGCATCGTCTTCCGTCTCGGATGCATTATCCTTAGACTTCTTAACGCGAATACGCTCCAGCTCGGCCTGGGCCGCGCGCGGATCGTCGTCCTGGCCAAGCATCTTCACGTAGCCACCAAGCGGAATGATGCCGACGCCATACTCGGTCTCGCCCCACTGGAAGTGACACAGCTTGGAAGGGAGTTGCAAGCCGAAGATCTTGATCGGGACGTCGAAGCCAACATAAAACTTCTCGCACTTCACACCGCACCATTTGGCGACGAGGAAGTGGCCGAGTTCATGTACGAAGATGACAAAGCCGAGACCAGCTGCAACGCTGCCGATCTGCCATGCTCGGTCGCCGAGTGCCTGCATACTGAAGGCGATTAAGTACAGACCCACCGTGTAACCTCCTGACGAGCCCAATTGTCGAGCTCGATTAGTTTTTCCAGTGTTGGACTGGCTTCGAATTGATGGTTGTCGAGCACCGACCGGCACGCCGGAACGATCTCGGTAAAGGAAAGCTGACCTCCCAAGAAGCCAGCCACTGCAGCTTCGTTCGCCGCGTTCAAGACCGCACCTGCCGTACCGCCGACTCGTGCGACCTCGTGCCCCAAGCCAATCGCTGGAAAACGATCGAGGTCCGGGGGCTCGAAGTCGAGACTCATCGCCGTTGCCAAGTCTAACTTAGGTGAGGGGCAGTCCCAACGCTCGGGATACGTTAAAGCATACTGAATTGGCAGCTTCATGTCTGGCGGGCTAAGCTGAGCCAGGACCGATCCGTCACGAAACTCGACAAACGAATGCACAATCGACTGCGGATGCACGACCACCTCGATCTGATCGGGCTCGAGGTCAAACAGCCAGCGGGCTTCGATGATTTCGAGAGCCTTATTCATCATGGTGGCGGAATCGACCGTGATCTTCGGGCCCATGTCCCAAGTCGGGTGAGCCAGGGCCTCGGCGACGGAAACCTGAGCGAGCTGGGCGACCGTGTGTCGCCTGAATGGTCCGCCGCTGGCGGTTAGGATAATTCGTTTCACGTCTCGCCGCCTGCCAGCTTCCAGCGCCTGGAACACTGCACTGTGTTCGCTGTCCACGGGCAAGATCTTGGCACCGTGTTCCCTCGCCAGTTGCATGACTTGTGGCCCCGCCATGACTAGCGTCTCTTTGTTAGCCAGCGCGACGGTCTTGCCAGCCTCCAGGGCGGCCCAAGTCCCGGACAGGCCAGCGCTTCCAACGATTGCGGCGACGACAATATCAACTTCTGGTCGTGCCACCAGCGCCTCGATGCCTGCCGACCCAAGCAGCAACTCGGCGTGGGCGGGTTTCGCCGACCAGTTGAAGGCACTTGCACGATCAGGATTTGCAGCGACAATCCAAGTCGGCTGGAATTGGCGAGCTTGTTCACACAACTGTGCCAGCCGCGAGTTTGCGGTCAGCCCAACAACGCGGAGCTGCTGGTTAGAGGCCGCGATGACATCGAGCGTGCTGCGCCCGATGCTGCCGGTTGATCCGAGAATCGCGATGTTACGGACGCGGTCGCTCATAGAATTCGAACGTATTCCTCTTAGAAGCGTTTCGAAGTCCTGGAGACTTCGAGACTCTTGGTGCCACGCTGAAACGCCCTTGTGTGGGCCATAACGGAACGGCTAAGGTATTGTGCTGCTAGGACTTCGGCGAGAGTAGGGCATTCTATTTGCGTGTACTTCGACCGGCAAGACGGATCGTTGCCACCACCGAGTGTATAATTGCAAACTTACGATACTTACAGCACCGAGTAACGGTTAACGCGGAGTAAAGCCAAATGAGCCAAGACGACGGTTCCAACCGAAGGCAAAGCGACGGAAAGGGCTCATTAGGGGGGCCGAACTTCCTGTGGTATGTGGCGGGCGCGGTCGTTCTGATTACCGTGGCGGCTTTGTATCTCGCCAACCTCAATGTGCCAGTGATCGACTATCCGGATCTCGTCGAGCTGATCAAGAACAGCCAGCACACCGAGAAGTATGGGCCGCTCGCACCAGATATGCGCGGGGACATCGTCGTCCAACGAGTGGGTGCTAACGGTACTCAGATTCGTGACCGATATAGCGAACTTCGCGATGTGACGATCGCAGATCGAACGATCACCGGCAAGGTCGATTATCAGCGGATTACGCCGACTCCGACCGACTCGAAACCCGTCGAAAAGACGTTCCGTACAAACATCGTCCCGAGCGAAGGAACCATTGATGAAGTGAGGCAGATGTTGGACGCGAGTAACATCGTTTACCGCTTCGATCCACAGCCCACGATTTGGGAGACGCACGGGCTGCTCATCTTGCTCACCGGGACGGTCATTGTCTTTTTCGTGGTGATGATGCGGCGTTTGGGTGGGGCCGGTTCGCCCATGTCGTTTGGCCGCAGTCGCGGCAAGCTGTATGCCCAGGAAGACTTGGGGCTGACGTTTGAAGACGCGGCAGGTATCGACGAAGCCGTCGAGGAAGTGAAAGAAGTCGTCGACTTTCTTCGCGCTGCCGAAAAGTATCAAAAGCTCGGCGGACGAATTCCCAAGGGCGTGCTGCTGGTGGGACCTCCAGGCACCGGCAAGACGTTGCTCGCGAAGGCCGTGGCTGGCGAAGCGGGTGTTCCGTTCTTTAGTCTTTCGGGCAGTGACTTTGTCGAGATGTTCGTTGGTGTCGGAGCCGCTCGCGTCCGCGACATGTTTCAGCAAGCCGAAGCCAAGGCTCCTTGCATCATCTTCATCGACGAATTGGATGCGTTGGGGAAGAGTCGTGGATCGGGCATGATCGGAGGGCACGACGAACGAGAGCAGACGCTAAATGCGTTGCTTGTCGAGATGGACGGGTTCACCTCGAACAGTGGTGTGATCGTCATGGCGGCAACTAACCGACCCGAGACGCTCGACCCGGCGTTGTTGCGACCCGGTCGCTTCGATCGACATGTATTGGTGGATCGCCCCGATATCCGCGGTCGTGAAGCCATCCTGAAGGTGCATGTCAAATCGGTAAAGCTAGACGATTCCGTCGATTTGGCAGACGTGGCTGGGATCACACCGGGCTTCGTCGGAGCCGATCTGGCGAACCTCGTGAACGAAGCTGCGTTGCTGAGCGCTCGACACGGTAAAACGACCGTGGGGATGCTGGAGTTTAACGAAGGGGTCGAGCGAGTGACGGCCGGTCTGGAAAAGAAGCAGCGGATCATGAACGTCGACGAGAAGCAACGAGTCGCCTATCACGAATCGGGGCACGCCTTAGTTGCCTATTCGCTGCCGAACACCGATCCCGTTCACAAAGTCTCGATTATTCCGCGCGGGCTCGCTGCGTTGGGGTATACGATGCAACGTCCTGACGGCGATCGATACTTGATGACGCAATCAGAACTCGAGAGCCGCATCCAAGTCTTACTGGCTGGCACGATGGCCGAAGAGATGATCTACCAAGACATCTCGACGGGTGCTCAGAACGATCTCGAACGAGCGACCGGGATCGCGCGTAGCATGGTAATGGAATATGGTATGAGCCGCATGGGACGCGTCAACTATCGCGAGTCGAATCGGTCGCCGTTCTTAGCGGCTGCTGGCGGCGAGGACGGCATGCGTTCGCACAGCGAGCGAACCGCTCGCGAGATCGACGAAGAAACGAAACGCATCATCGATGAATCGCTGGAAAAGGTGCGGCATATCCTCGAAGTTCGGCGTGAGGCGCTTGTCGCTCTCACGAAGCTCTTGATCGAAGTCGAATCCGTGGATGCCAGTGAGCTCAAACGTATCATCGACGAATCTTCCCCCGGTCCTGTCGTGGTCCCCGGCACGCTTCCACAAACTCGAAGTAAGGAGCCGGAGACCACCAATCGTTCTGACAGCGGTGCCGCCGAGCACAGTGGATGATGCCGCTCGAGTGCTGTTTTCCGGCACTCTGGTGGGAACACTGCGGTGAAGAAACTGTCCAACGAATATAGGGAGACGACGAATTCGCGATGAATATTCGTCGTCTCCCTATATTCGTTGGATCACTGCCTTCGTTAGATCACTGCCTCCGTCGGATCAATACCTCGCCAAGTAAACTCAATCGCCAGGGCATTACACCCGCGAACTATCGGTCAAACCACTTTTTGATGGCATGAACCGTAGTCTGGCGACCGGCCTTGGCGATCGAAGTTGTCAGCGGGATGTCCTTGGGGCACACGGCGACACAGTTCTGGGCATTACCGCACACTTGGATTCCACCCTCGGCCATCAACGCATCGAGCCGCTCTCCGGCGGTGTTCTTGCCGGTCGGATGCGCATTGAATAGCACCGTCTGACTGATTATGGCCGCACCGACAAACGAACTGTCATAGGCCGCGTTCTTTCGCTTCTGGAAATCTGCATTGCTTTCGTTGTCGCGTTGCGTCAACTCGACTTTCAAGTATTGCGGACAGGCTTCGAGGCAGCAACCGCAACTCATGCACTCGCTCAGTGGATAGGCGACTTCCTGCTGTTCGCGAGTTTGCTTGGGGCCAGCCCCCATGTCGTAGTAGCCATCGACGGGCACCCAAGCCTTGACCTTTTGCAGCGAACGGAACAATCGCGAGCGATCGACCATCAGGTCACGCAACACCGGGAACTTACTCATCGGTTGCAGCTCGATCTCTTTCGGGTTGTCTTCGAGCAACCGATCGACGAGCGCTGTACAGGCTTGCCGTGTGCGACCGTTGACGAGCA